>NZ_JANQCJ010000190.1:0-2857 GCF_024723355.1 Micrococcus sp. HG099
TCCTCGGGGGCGTTCATGCTCGGCTTCCTCGCCGCGTTCTCCCCGGGCGACCGCGTGGTGCTGCCGCGCCCCGGCTATCCGGCGTACCGCAACATCCTGGCCGCGCTCGGCTGCGAGGTGGTCGAGGCGGGCTCGACGGGTTCGAGGCGGCCGTGCGCGGCCTCGAGGACGCGTTCGCCCGGATGGTCCGTCAGCACCGTCAGGTGGTCACCCGCCAGGCGGCGGCACTGAAGCCGGGGCTGTCAGCGGGCGCCATGAAGGCGTTCATCACCCTGTGCAACGCCGGCACCATGACGCCCTCCACGCTGGCCGAGCACCTGCTGCTGGACCGCGCCCAGGTCTCCCGCATGGTCCGGGACCTCGAGGACGAGGGCCTCATCACCCGCGAGCCGGACCCCGTCGACCGCCGCTCCGCCCTGCTCACCGCCACTGAGGAGGGCCGTGCCCGCCTGGACGCCGTGCGCGGCGGCCAGGCCGGCGAGGGGCTGCGCGCCGACCTGGCGCACTGGGACCGCGAAGACATCCACACGCTGGTGCTCCTGCTCGGCCGCCTCGTGGAGGAGCGGCAGGCCCGCGTGGACCGCACGCCCGACGCCGGCTGAGCGGCGCCCGGGCACCGGCCCGGGTCCGCGCGACCGGAAGGCGCGCGCGACCGGAGGGCAGGCGCGACCGGAGGGCGGGCCCCCGGCGCGCGCCCGGCTCACCAGATGGTGACGCGCTCCTCCGGGGCCAGCCACATCGGGTCGCCCTCCTGGGTGCCGAACGCCTCGTGGAAGGCGTCGATGTTCTTCACCACCTGGTTGCAGCGGAACTCGTTGGGCGAGTGCGGGTCCGAGGCGATGCGGGTGACCATGGTCTCCGGGCGCGTGAGCTGCCGCCACACCGCCGCCCAGGCGGAGAAGAACTCCCGGTCCCCGGCTGCGGCGTCGAGCGAGGCGCCGTCGCCCTCGTCCCGCCAGATCTCCAGGGCGCGGTGCGCGATGCCCAGCCCGCCGAGGTCGCCGATGTTCTCCCCGAGGGTGAACTCGCCGTTCACGCGGTGGTCCGGGGCCTCGGCCGGGGAGAGCACGTTGTACTGGGCCACGAGCCGCGAGGTGAGCTCGGTGAACGCCGCCCGGTCCTCCTGGGTCCACCAGTCCTCCAGGCGCCCCGAGCCGTCGTAGCGCGAGCCCTGGTCGTCGAAGCCGTGGCCGATCTCGTGGCCGATCACCGCGCCGATCGCGCCGAGGTTCGCGGCCATCGACCTCTCCGGGTCGAAGAACGGGGGCTGCAGGATGGCGGCCGGGAACACGATCGCGTTCTCCAGCGGCGAGTAGTAGGCGTTCACCGTCTGCGGGGTGATGTGCCACTCCTCCGGGTCCGGGCCGTCCTCGATCTTGCGCAGGTCCCGCTCCCACTCGAACTCCGAGGCGGCGCGGGCGTTGCCCAGCAGGTCCCCGGCGTGCACCTCGAGCGAGGAGTAGTCCACCCAGCGGACCGGGCGGCCCACCATCGGCCGGAACATGGACAGCTTCTCCAGGGCGCGCTGGCGGGTCTCCTCGCCCATCCACTCCAGCTCGTCGATCGAGCGGCGGTAGGCCTCCTGCAGCAGGTTCACCAGCTCGTCCATCGCGGCCACGTGGCCCTCGGGGAAGTGGCGGTCCACGTAGAGGCGCGCCACGTCCTCGCCCGCGGCGCCGTTGACGAACGCGACGGCGCGCTTCCAGCGGTGGCGGACCTCCTCCGTGCCGGCCAGGCGGCGACCGTAGAAGGAGAAGTTCTCCTGCACGAAGGCGTCCGGGAGGAACCCGGCGAAGGAGCGCAGCACCTGCAGGATCAGCCAGTGGCGCCAGTCCTCGAGGTCGGCCGCCTCGGGGCCCTCCAGCAGCGCCTGCACGCCGGAGAGGAAGTCCGGCTGCCACACCACGACCTCCCGCGCGCGCTCGCCCGCGGCGTCCACGCCCTCGAGCCAGGCCTCGGCGAGCGGGAACAGCTCCACCAGCTGCTCGTGGGTCATCAGGTTGTAGCGGGCCACGGCGTCCCGCGAGCGCACCACGTCCCAGTGCAGGGCCGCGATGCGCTTCTCCAGCTCGACCACGCGGACGCCGGCCTCGGCCGCCTCCGCGGAGTCCGCCCCGATCCCGGCCAGGCCCAGCAGGCGCCCGGCGTGCTCGGTGTACTGCTCGAGGATCTCCGCGTAGGCCTCGTCCCGGTAGTAGGACTCGTCCGGCAGGCCCAGGCCGCCCTGCAGCAGGTGCAGGAGCATGCGGTCCGGGTTCCCGGCGTCGTTGAGGGCGCCGGTGTTGACCAGGCCGGACACGCCCTGGCGCTGCAGCCGCCCGGACAGCTCGAGCAGCTCCGCCGGGGTCTGCACCGACGCCACCGCCGCCATGTCCGTGGCCACGGGCTCGAGCCCACGGGCCTCCACCGTCTCGTCGTCCATGAAGGAGGCGTAGAGGGCCGCGATGCGGCGCTTGACCTCGGGCAGCTCCATCCCCTCGGTCTCCTCCGCGTCCAGCGGCTCCAGCGGCGTGTGGTGCTCCGCCCCGGCCGCGGCCGTGGCGTCCACCCGGGCCTGCGCCGGGTCGAAGCCGGCGCCCACCTCGCGCACCGCGTCCTCGCACAGGTGGCGGACGGCGAGCTCGGCGGCGTCCCGCAGCTCCAGGAACGCGCCGTAGGCGCCCTGGTCCGCGGGGATCTCGTGGGTGTCCAGCCAGGCGGCGTTGACGTGGCGGTACAGGTCCTCGCGCGGCGACGGGACTTCGGGCTCGGCGGTGGCGGTCACGGCGGATCCTCCTGGACGTGGGGGGTGGGACGGTCTCGCACGGCACTCTAGCCGTGACGGCGGACACGCGAGCGGGCGCGCACCCCGGGAGGG
>NZ_JANQCJ010000191.1:0-2837 GCF_024723355.1 Micrococcus sp. HG099
GTGTATGCAGAGCGCACCACGGGCACCTGCCGGGGGTGCAGGCACACGGTGGCGGCGCAGCCCAGGGCGACGGCGTCCTCGGCCTCGGCCGCCAGGCCCGCCTCGTCCGCGAGGTCCAGGTGGACCGCGTCCCACGCGGCCGCGCCGTGGGCGGCCGCGGCCAGGAGCACGGCGGCGCGTGCGTGCGTCACGACGGAGCGGTAGGCCCCGTCCGCGCCGCGCGAGGAGCTGCCGCCCATCGAGGCCACGAGGTCCTCCGCGCCCCACATCAGCGCGCCCACGTTCGGGTGGGCGGCCAGCTCGGCGGCGGCGAGGACGCCCGCCGCCGTCTCGCACAGGGCCACCACGCGCACGTCCTCCCCCAGGGCGGCGACGAGGCCGTCCACCTGGGCGGCGGACTCGGCCTTGGCGAGCATCAGGGTGCGCCAGCCGGTCTCAGCGAGCATCGCCAGGTCGGCGGCGTGGTCGGCGCCGCCGGCCGGGTTCACCCGGACCACCACGCGCGCCACGTCGAGCGGGCCGCCGTCCGCCCCGCCGGTCACCCGGCCCTCCCAGGCCACCCGGACGGCGTCGCGGGCGGCGGGCCGGGCGTCCGGGGTGACGGCGTCCTCGAGGTCGAGGATCACCGCGTCCGCGCGCTCGAGCGCCTTGGCGTACCGCTCCGGGCGGTCCGCCGGGGTGAACATCACGGCCGGGCCGAGGGCGAGCGCGCTCATGCCCGCTCCTCCGCGGCGTCCGCGGCGGCCTGCGCCCGCGCGTCGGCGTGCGCGGCCTCGGTCCACATCAGGCAGGTGCGCTCGGCGCGGACCACGACGTCGCCGTGCTGGTTCTCCCCCGTCATCGCGAAGGTGACGATCCGCTGGCCCGGCCGCGAGGAGGACTCCCGCACGGCCGTGACCTCGGAGCGCCCGTACAGCGTGTCCCCGTGGAAGACCGGCGCGGGGAAGGCGATCTCCCCCAGGCCCAGCTGCGCCACGAGGGTCCCCTGGGTGGTCTGCGCGACGGCGAGCCCCACCAGGGTGGACAGGGTGAGCATCGAGTTCACCAGGGGCCGGCCGAACGACTGGGTCTGCGCGAACGCGTGGTCCAGGTGCAGGGCCTGCGGGTTCATGGTCAGCGTGGTGAACAGCACGTTGTCCGCCTCGGTGAGCGTGCGGCCGGGCCGGTGCAGGTACACCTGGCCCACCGCGAGCTCGTCCGCGTAGCGTCCGCGCTGGACGATCTCGATGCGTTCCGGCGCGGCGCCGGGCTCGGCCCGCCCCATGTCAGAGCCCCAGCTCGCGGGCGATCAGCATGAGCTGCACCTCGGTGGTGCCCTCGCCGACCTCGAGGATCTTGGAGTCGCGGTAGTGGCGGGCCACGAGGGTCTCGTTCATGAAGCCGTAGCCGCCGAACACCTGCGTGGCGTCGCGGGCGTTGTCCATGGCGGCCTCGCCGGCAATCAGCTTGGCCATGGCGGCCTCGGTCTTGAACGGCTTGCCGGCCAGCATCTTCTGGGCCGCCTCGTAGTAGGCCAGGCGCGCGGCGTGGGCGCGGGCCTGCATGCGGGCGATCTTGAAGGAGACGGCCTGGAACTCGCCGATCCGCTGCCCGAACGAGGTGCGCTGCTTGGCGTAGGCGATCGACTCGTCCACGCAGCCCTGCGCGGCGCCGGTGGCCAGGGCCGCGATGGCGATGCGGCCCTCGTCGAGGATCTCCAGGAAGTTCGCGAAGCCGCGGCCGCGGGTGCCCAGCAGGTTCTCCTCCGGGACGCGGACGTCGGAGAAGTGCAGGGCGTGGGTGTCCGAGGAGTTCCAGCCGACCTTGTCGTAGGCCTTGGCCACGGAGAAGCCCTCGGTGCCGGCCGGCACGAGGATCGTGGAGATCTCCTTGGCGGGCTTCCCGTCCGCGCCGGTCCGGCCCTCCACGGTCCCGGTCACGGCGGTGACGGTGACGAGGGAGGTGATGTCCGTGCCGGAGTTGGTGATGAACTCCTTGGCGCCGTTGATGCGCCACTGCCCGTCCTCGAGGACGGCGGTGGTCTGGGTGCCGCCGGCGTCGGAGCCCGCGCCGGGCTCGGTGAGGCCGAACCCGGCCAGGTGCCGGCCGGCCACGAGGTCGGGCAGCCACGCCTCCTTCTGCTCCTGGGTGCCGAACTTCAGCAGGGGCATGGCACCGAGGGAGACGCCGGCCTCGAGGGTGATGGCCACGGACTGGTTGACGCGGCCGAGCTGCTCGAGGGCCAGGGCGAGGGCGAAGTAGTCGCCGCCCATGCCGCCGAACTCCTCGGGGAAGGGCAGGCCGAACAGGCCCATCTCGCCCATCTGGGCCACGATCTCGTACGGGAACTCGTGCTTGGCGTCCAGCTCGGCGGAGACGGGCGCCACGACCTCGTCGGCGAACTCGCGGACGGTGTCGGAGAGGACCTGGTAGTCCTCTTCAAGGGCGGGCAGGGTGCGGTGCTTGGTGCTCATGCGGGTCTCTCCTGATTCAGGCGTTCTGTGCGGATGCTTCGTGCGGGGCGGGCTCGGCGGACTCGTCCGCGGCCGCGGGCTCGACGGCGGCGATCAGCGCCTGCGCGGCCACCGAGTCGCCCTCGGCGACGTGGACAGTCACCACGCCGGCGACGGCGGCCGTGACGGGGTGCTCCATCTTCATGGCCTCGACCACGGCCAGCTCCTGGCCGACGGCCACGGTGTCCCCGGTGGCCACCGAGACGGCGACGACGGTGCCCGGCATGGGCGTGCGGGCCTCGGGCGAGGCGGCGCCGGCCGGGGCGCGGCGGGCGGCGGGGGCGGCCCCGGCGGCGGGCTCTTTTACACATCTGGCGCTGCCGACTGTCTCTCGCGGGGTGGCTT
>NZ_JANQCJ010000192.1:0-2821 GCF_024723355.1 Micrococcus sp. HG099
GGATTGATGCTCATCGGGTCCTCGGGGTCCT
The DNA here is from genome assembly GCF_024723355.1 of Micrococcus sp. HG099. Classification (NCBI taxonomy): domain Bacteria; kingdom Bacillati; phylum Actinomycetota; class Actinomycetes; order Micrococcales; family Micrococcaceae; genus Micrococcus; species Micrococcus sp. HG099. Next base: position 32 of record NZ_JANQCJ010000192.1, read on the forward strand.
TCGGGCGGGGCGGGCTCAGAAGCCGGTCAGCGAGTAGGGCGGGCGCGCCTGCCGCAGCAGGGTGTCCAGGTCGGCGGCGGCGCCAGGGCGGTGCGCCAGGAGGATGCCGGCCTCGCGCATCATCTCCGCCTTGACCCCGCCGAGCAGCACGGAGCCCAGCTCGGCGACGTCGAGGGTGAGCTCTGCCGCGTCCTGCGGCGCGGGCCGGACCCGCCCGACGCCGTCGGCCGCGGCGATCTCCCAGGTGCCGGCGGCATAGCCCAGGTCGTCCTCCACGGTCACCGTGACGGCGCCCTCGTGCAGGTAGGGGCGCGCCTCGAAGCACGCGGCCACGTCGAGCACCCGGTGCCACAGGTGGTGGTGGACGCCGCGGGTGTAGATGCGGGACTCGTCCAGCACGAGGAACTCGAGCAGGCGGTCGGCGGCGACCGCCGGCAGGCGCAGGCGCACCACGAGGTCCAGGTTGCCCAGGAACTCCAGCAGCGCCCGGTGCGCCTCGGGGGTGGCGGCCCACAGGGCCACCACGGTGGCGGTCACGGGGTCGTCGGCGACCAGCTCGGCCGTGGAGCCGGTCACCCGGTACACGGCCACGCCGAGGTCCTCGCCGTCCGGCGCGGAGTACACCACGGCCCGCAGGCCCTGGGGCCGGCCCTCCCCCACGCGCGGGTCCCGGTCCGTCTCGCGGGCCGCGTGGAAGCGGATGCGCTCCACCGAGCCGGCCTGCGCCTCGAAGGCCCGGCGCCACAGGCCGTCGATCAGCGCGCCGGAGGCGGTCGGCTCGACGAACCGGAACGAGCCGTCCGGGCGGCGTCCGCGCAGCTGCACCCCGCGGGTCACGTCCAGCCACACGGAGCGGTGGTAGGTGGAGACCCCGAAGCCGAAGCGCCGGTAGAGGGTGGCCTCGGTGGCCGTGAGCAGGGCGATCGGCACCCGGGCGGCGTGGGCGCGGCGCAGCGACTCGGTCATCATGGCGCGCAGGATCCCGCGGCGCCGGTGCGTGGGCGAGACCGTCACCTCGGTGAGGCACCAGGCCGGCAGCATCCGCCCGTCCCCCACGTTGAGGTCCTTCGTGAAGTCCACCAGGGTGCCCACCGGGTCCGTGGCGGCCGGGTCCGCGCCCTGCGGGTACACCCCGCTGAGGCGGCGGCGGTCCCCCTGCTCCACGCCGATGAACCGGTCCGCGAGCGCGAAGTCTGGGTCGCCGACCTCGTGGAAGTTGCGCTGCAGCACGGCCGTGTGGCGGCGCACGGCGGGCGCGTCGGCCCAGCGGCGGGCGTGGTCGAAGGGGGCGTCGGGGTCGGCGTCGCCGGTCTCCCACGGGGAGGGCACCCGCAGCAGCTCGAGGCCGTGGGCCGCGAGCGCCTCCGCGGTGGCGGGGGCGGGGTCGAGCCAGGCGTCGGGGGCGTCAGTGCGCGGCGTCATGCCAGCTCCTCCCCTGCCCGACGTGCACGTCCAGCGGCACGGCGAGCTCCGCGGCGCGGCCCATGCGCTCCTGCAGCAGGGCGGTGGCCTGCTCGAGCTCGGCCGCGGGAACCTCGAGGATGAGCTCGTCGTGCACCTGCAGCAGCAGCCGCGAGGCCATGCCGTGCTCGGCGAGGCCGGCCTGCACGTCGAGCATGGCGCGCTTGATGATGTCCGCGGCGGAGCCCTGGATGGGGGCGTTGAGGGCGGCGCGCTCGGCCATGTCCCGCAGCTGCCGGTTGTCCGAGCTGAGGTCCGGCAGGTAGCGGCGGCGTCCCTCGATGGTGGAGGTGTAGCCGTCCCGGCGGGCCTGGGCGACGACGTCGCGCAGGTAGTCCCGCACCCCGCCGAAGCGGTCGAAGTACCCCTTCATGAGGCCGCGGGCCTCGTCCACGGAGATCTTCAGCTGCTTGGACAGGCCGAAGGAGCTCAGTCCGTACGCCAGGCCGTAGCTCATGGCCTTGACCTTGGCGCGCTGCTCGGAGCTGACCTCGTCCGGGGCCACGCCGAACACCTGGGAGCCCACAAAGGAGTGCAGGTCCTCCCCCTCGCGGAACGCCTGGATCAGGCCCTCGTCCTCGGAGAGGTGGGCCATGATGCGCATCTCGATCTGCGAGTAGTCGGCGGAGAGCAGGACGGCGTCCTCGCCGGCGACCCGGTCGGCCACGAACACCTCGCGGATGCGGCGGCCGGCCTCGGTGCGCACGGGGATGTTCTGCAGGTTGGGGTGCAGGGAGGACAGGCGCCCGGTCGCGGCGGCGGTCTGCGAGTAGGTGGTGTGGATGCGCCCGTCCGGGGCCACGGTCTCGAGCAGGCCTTCGACGGTCTGGCGCAGCTTCGTGGCGTCCCGATGGCGCATGAGGTTCTCGAGGAACGGGTGGCGGGTCTGCTCGAGCAGGTCCTGCAACGAGTCGACGTCGGTGGACCAGCCGGTCTTCGTCTTGCGGGTGCGCGGCATGTCCAGGTGCTCGAACAGCACCTCCTGCAGCTGCTTGGGCGAGCCGAGGTTGACCTTCATCCCCCCGGTCTCCTCCGCCACGGAGGCCCAGGCGGACTCCTGGGCGGCGGCGGCCGCCTCGGAGAAGTCGGCGCGCAGGGTCTCGAGCGCCTGGGCGTCCACGGCGATGCCGGTGAGCTCCATGCGGGCCAGCAGGCGGGCCAGCGGGATCTCGAGCTCCTGGAGCAGGCGCTGGGCGCCGCGCTCGAGGACCTGCGGGGTGAACAGGACGGAGAGGCGGCGGACGACCCAGGCCGCGCGGACGGCGTCGGCGGCCCGGGCGGCGCGCTCGGCGGCGGCCGCGCCGCCGTCGAGGTCGAAGGCCCCCTGCG
>NZ_JANQCJ010000193.1:0-2815 GCF_024723355.1 Micrococcus sp. HG099
GGATACCGCCGGCGCCCTGCTCTGCGACGCCGACCTCGAGGTGCTCGGCCGCTCCCCCGAGGCGTACCGGCGGTACGTGCAGGCCGTGCGCCGCGACTTCGCCCATGTGCCGGACGCGGACTGGGCGCGCGGGCGCGCCGCCGTGCTCGAGTCCCTGCTCGGGGCGGAGCGCCTGTACCGCACGGCCCCGGGCCGCGCCCGCTGGGAGGCGGCGGCCCGCCGCAACCTCGAGGCGGAGCTGGCAGACCTGCGCCCCTGACCCCCGACCCCGCCCCCTGCACTTTCGTTCGGGACATCGTCGTCACCATCCCGTCTTCCTCGTAGAGTGACGACGATTCCCCGAGCGAAAACGCCCCCGTCTCTGCCCCCTCCCCCACTCCCGCCGACGCGGCGAGGCCCGCCCTCCCCGGACAGGGAGGACGGGCCTCGCGTGCTGGGCGCCCGGACGGACCGGGCGGGCTCAGCGGCTGATCACATCATGCCGCCCATGCCGCCCATCGGGTCCATGCCCTCGGCGCCGGCGGCGGCCTTCTCGGGCTTGTCCGCGACGACGGCCTCGGTGGTCAGGAACAGGCCCGCGATGGACGCGGCGTTCTGCAGGGCCGAGCGGGTCACCTTCACCGGGTCGTTGATGCCCGCGGCCAGCAGGTCCTCGTACTCGCCGGTGGCGGCGTTGAGGCCGTGGCCGTCCTGGAGGGTCTTGACCTTGTCGGCCACGACGCCCGGCTCCATGCCCGCGTTGAAGGCGATCTGCTTCAGCGGGGCCTCGATGGCGACCTTGACGATGTTCGCGCCGGTGGCCTCGTCGCCCTCGAGGGTCAGGCCGCCGAACGCCTTGGCGCCGGCCTGGATCAGGGCCACGCCGCCGCCGGCGACGATGCCCTCCTCCACGGCCGCCTTGGCGTTGCGCACGGCGTCCTCGATGCGGTGCTTGCGCTCCTTGAGCTCCACCTCGGTGGCCGCGCCAGCCTTGATGACGGCGACGCCGCCGGCCAGCTTGGCGAGGCGCTCCTGCAGCTTCTCGCGGTCGTAGTCCGAGTCGGTGTTCTCGATCTCGGCGCGGATCTGGGCCACGCGGCCGGCGATCTGCTCGGCGTCACCGGCGCCCTCGACGATGGTGGTCTCGTCCTTGGTGATGACCACCTTGCGGGCGGTGCCCAGCAGGTCCAGGGTGGCGTTCTCGAGGGACAGGCCGACCTCAGAGGAGATGACCTGGCCGCCGGTGAGGATGGCGATGTCGGCGAGCATGGCCTTGCGGCGGTCGCCGAAGCCCGGGGCCTTCACGGCCACGGACTTGAAGGTGCCGCGGATCTTGTTGACCACGAGGGTGGCCAGGGCCTCGCCCTCGACGTCCTCGGCGATGATCAGCAGCGGCTTGCCGGACTGCATGACCTTCTCGAGGATCGCCACCATGTCCTTCACGGAGGAGATCTTGGAGTTGACGATGAGGATGTAGGGATCCTCGAGGACGGCCTCCTGACGGTCCGCGTCGGTGACGAAGTAGCCGGAGATGTAGCCCTTGTCGAAGCGCATGCCCTCGGTGAGCTCGAGCTCGAGGCCGAAGGTGTTGGACTCCTCGACGGTGATGACGCCCTCCTTGCCGACCTTGTCCAGGGCCTCGGCGATGAGGGAGCCGATCTGCTTGTCGGCGGCGGAGATCGAGGCGGTGGCCGCGATCTGCTCCTTGGTCTCGATCTCGCGCGAGGCGGAGAGCAGCTCGGCGGTGACGGCGTCCACGGCCTTCTCGATGCCGCGCTTGAGGGACAGCGGGTCCGCACCGGCGGCCACGTTGCGCAGGCCCTCGCGAACGAGCGCCTGGGCCAGCACGGTGGCGGTGGTGGTGCCGTCGCCGGCGACGTCGTCGGTCTTCTTGGCGACCTCCTTGACGAGCTCCGCGCCGATCTTCTCGTACGGGTCCTCGAGCTCGATCTCCTTGGCGATGGAGACGCCGTCGTTGGTGATGGTGGGGGCGCCCCACTTCTTCTCCAGCACCACGTTGCGGCCGCGCGGGCCGAGGGTCACCTTCACGGCGTCGGCCAGGGTGTTCAGGCCCTTCTCCAGGCCGCGGCGTGCCTCTTCGTCGAATGCGATGGTCTTGGCCATGATGCAAGTCCTTTCTGGACGTCTGCTTCCTACAGCTGGTGGCTGACCTGCATCGGTGCCCGCGACGGACGGCCCGCTGGGGCCTCACCGGTGGACAGGTCCTCCTCCACGGCGCCGGGCCGGCCGGGGTACGGCTGGCAGTCGCGCCTTCGGAGTGCTAACCCCATTATGAGCACTCGCCCGGGGAGAGTGCAAAAGGCCGGAGCGCCGCACGCCGCGGTGTCCGCGGACGGCGGACGGCCCCCGCCCGGGGCGCCGCGGGGCGCTCGGGCGGGGGCCGTCGGGGCCCGGACGGACCGTCAGCCGGTGACGACGACGGCGACGCCGTTGACCTGCAGGTTGGGGGTCTGCAGCACCGGGAAGCCGAGCTCGGCGGCGACGGCCTCGGCGGCCGCCTGGTTGCCCGAGCCGTTGTAGAGCACGGTGGAGGACTGGATGCCGTAGCCGCCCCAGTTCTGCGCGGACACGGAGGTGAAGCCGGCGGAGCGCAGGCGCTGGGCGTAGGAGGCGGCCAGGCCGGTGGTGCGGGTGGCGTTGTAGACGGTGACGTTGGTGGACCGCGCGGCGGCGGCGGCCTGGGCCGCGGCCGAGCGAGAGGCCTCCGCGGCCTGGGCGGCCTCGGCGGAACGGGACGCCTCCGCCGCGGCGGCGGCCGAGCGGGAGGCCTCCGCGGCCTGGGCGGCCTCGGCGGAACGGGACGCCTCCGCCGCGG
>NZ_JANQCJ010000194.1:0-2788 GCF_024723355.1 Micrococcus sp. HG099
GCCGGGCCCGTCCAGAAGGACCCGCCACGGGGTGGGGGCTGCGTAGCCGAGCCAGGCCAGCACCGCGGGGCGGGGGGCGCCGGCGGCCCGCTGGGCGGCGGCCAGCTGGGCGGCCTCGCGGGCCGTGCCCCACATGGCGGTGTGCGGGCGGATGCCCATGCCGGAGACGAGCCAGGTCAGGTGGGTGGCGGTCGCGGGGTCCCCCGCTGCGACCACAGCGCGCGGCCCGTCCGGGCCGTCGAGGACGTAGTCCAGCAGATGCCGGGCGGGCAGGTGCGGGTCCATGCCCTCCGGCTTGAGGGCGTGGACGATCCCGTCCAGGGCGCTGCGGGCCTGCCGGCCGAGGCCGTCGCGCCGGGCCATGTCGGTGCGCAGCCGCTCCTGGACGCGGGACCGCGCGGCCGCCCCGAACGACGCCCGGCTCAGTCCTGCTCGGGCTGCCACGTGAGCACCCGTCGGGGGCGGGCGCCGCCGGAGGGAAGCATCCGCAGGACGCCCGGGGAGGCCTGGCCCGCGGCGTCCGCCTCGGTCCGTGCCGCGGCCTGGCGGCGGGCGGCCATCCGGTCGGCGTAGCGGGCCGACACGTCGCCGCCGGAGCCCACGGTGAAGACGCGGGCCAGGCGGGAGGCGTGGTGGAGGCGGTCCACCTGGGCCGCCAGCTCGACCACGGTGTCCTGCAGCTGCTCGACCTCGCGCTGCAGCGCGATCACGCGGCGGATGCCCTCCAGCGAGATGCCTTCGCGGCTCAGGGCCTGCACGGTCTGCAGCCGCTCGACGTCGGCCAGGGAGTAGCGGCGGTGCCGTCCGCCCTGGCGCGCGGGGACCACGAGGCCGAGCCGGTCGTACTGGCGCAGGGTCTGCGGGTGCATGCCCGCCATCTCGGCGGCCAAGGAGACCACGAAGACGGGGGCGTTCCGGTCAAGACCCCGCTCGCGGCCCCGGTCCGCGCGGGCGGCGCCGTCGCGGGCGCTCACCAGGCGGCCTTCCGGGCCAGCTCCCGCCGCGGATCGTCGCCGGCCAGGGCGGACTGCAGGGCCTCGACGGCGGCGCGGGCGTCGTCGTTGAGCTCGGTGGGCACGGTGACGTGCAGCTCCACGAGCAGATCACCCGTCGTCGTCCCGCGCTCGACACCGCGGCCCTTCAGGCGCAGCACGCGGCCGGACTGGGAGCCCGCCGGCACCTTCATCTTCACAGGGCGCTCCAGCGTGGGCACCTCGATCGTGGCCCCGAGGGCGGCCTCGGGGAAGGTGACGGGCACGGTGATGCGCAGGTCGTCCCCGTCCCGGTGGAAGAACTCGTGCTCGCGCACGTGCACGGTGACCAGCAGGTCGCCGCGGCCGGCCGCACCGGGCGCGCCCTTGCCGCGGGCCCGGACCTTCTGGCCGTCGCGGATGCCCTTCGGGATCTTCACCTCGATCGTCTCGCCGTCCGCAGCGCGCAGGGACACCGTGGTGCCCTGGATCGAGCCGCGGAAGGAGATCGTGGTGGTGGCGGTGCGGTCCGCGCCCTTCGTGGGGCGCGGCCGCGCGTAGCCGGCATCGCCGAAGCCGCCGGGGCCGAAGCCGCCGGTCTGGCCGGCGGCGCCGCCGAACATCCCGCCGAACAGGTCCGACAGGTCGGGCCCGGACTGCGTGGTGCGGGGGCCGCCCCCGCCTCCGAACATGCCGCCGAAGACGTCCTCGAAGCCGCCGCCGCCGGCACCGCCCGGGGCGGAGAACCGGGCGCCGCCGCCCATCGCGCGGATCGCGTCGTACTCCTGGCGCTCCTGGGGGTCGCTCAGGACGGCGTACGCCTCCGAGATCTCCTTGAACTTCTTCTCGGCCGCCTCGTCCCCGGGGTTCTGGTCCGGGTGGTGGGTGCGAGCGAGCTTGCGGTAGGCCTTCTTGACGTCCGCTTCGGAGGCGTCCTTGGACACCCCGAGGGTCGCGTAGAAGTCCTTGTCCATCCAGTCCTGCGAGGCCATGGTGCCTCCTCTCGTGTGCATCGGTCAGGGGGGTCGGCCGGCGCCGGGCGGGCGCCGGCCGAGCGGGTCACTCGTCTCCGGCGGAGACCATCACCTGGGCGGCGCGCAGCACGCGGCCGTCCCGGACGTAGCCGTTGCGGAAGACCTGGACCACGTGGTCCGCGGGGACCTCCGCGTGGGGCTGGCGCATGACGGCCTCGTGCACGGACGGGTCGAACTCGACGCCGGCCAGGGCCTCCTGGTCGTGCCGCTCGAGGCCGAGGCCGACCAGGGCGGTGTCCAGCTTGGTCGCGATGGCGGCGAAGGGGCCGTCCGTGAGATCGCCGGCGGCGCGGGCGGCGTCGAGGTCGTCGAGCACCGGCAGCAGCGCGGTGACGGCCTTGAGCACGCCGAGGTCCTGGGCGAGGGCGCGGTCGCGGTCCACGCGGCGCTTGTAGTTCACGTACTCCGCCTGGAGGCGGCGCAGGTCGGTCTCGAGCTCGGCCTCGCGGTCCGACGCCGCGGGCTGCGGCGCCTCGGTCTCGGCCTGCGCGCCGGCCTCGTCGAGGATGCGCTCGGCCTGGGCGAGGGCGTCGTCGTCCTCGGCCTGCTCGGCCGCGCTCTCGGCGGAGACCCGGGGCTCACCGGTCTCGGGGTCGATGCGGCGACGGTCGTTGAACACGATGGGCTCCTCCTCGGAGCCGCGCTCGGCGTCGGAGGAGCCGTGCGGACGCTGCTGGTCGGCGCTCATGGTGTGTCCTTTCGAAGCGGGTGGGCGCGGCGGGTCCGCCGCGCGGGGTGGTGCGGGAAGGCCGGCGGGCCGGCCCGGCAGGGGCGCTGCCGGGC
>NZ_JANQCJ010000195.1:0-2761 GCF_024723355.1 Micrococcus sp. HG099
ATCGTCGGCAGCGTCAGATGGGTATAAGGGCCGGCCTCAGGCATCGGCGCCGCCGCACCGCGGGTCGTCCCCGGCGTCCGTCCGCGTCCGGTCCGGCGCCGCATCGGCCGCCGGGTCCCCGGCGGGCGCCTCGGGCCCCGCCCCCGCGGCGAGGGCGCGGTGGTGGCGGATCACCTCGGCGATGATGAAGTTCAGGAACTTCTCGGCGAACGCGGGCTCGAGGTCGGCCTCGATGGCGAGCCGGTGCAGGCGCTCGATCTGGGCGGCCTCGCGGCCCGGGTCCGAGGGCGGCAGCTCGTGGCGCGCCTTCAGCGCCCCGACCCGCTGCGTGAACTTGAACCGCTCGGCGAGCAGGTAGACGAGCGAGGCGTCGATGTTGTCGATGCTGCCGCGGATCGCGTACAGCTCCGCCAGGACCTCGGGGTCCGTCCGGCCGGTGAGCGAGCTGGCGTGGGGGTCGTAGTCCGGGCTCATGGCCGAAGCCTACGCATCGGATCCGGCGGCGAGTCGGGCATTGCGGGCGGTGTCGATGGTGGCCTGGCCCAGCACGCGGGTGCCGCGGTAGAGCACGGCGGTCTGCCCCGGCGCGACGCCGCGCAGCGCCCGGGCCGGCTCGATCTCCCAGCGAGGACCGCCGGCCTCGTCCTCGAGCTGCCGGGCCCGCGCGTCGACGATCTCCCCGTGGGCGCGGAACTGCAGGGCGCAGTCGAACCACTCCCCCGTCCGCGCCTCGGGCAGCGCGGCGCCGGCCCACGTGGGGCGGATGCCGCTGATGCGGTCCACGTCCAGCAGCTCCCGGCCGCCCACCACCACGGTGTTCTCCTTGGGCCGCACCTCGAGCACGAACCGCGGCCGGCCGTCCGGGGCGGGGCGGCCGATGGCCAGGCCCTTGCGCTGGCCCACCGTGAACGCCTGCGCGCCGGCGTGCTCGCCCACGGCGTGGCCGTCCGCGTCCACGATCGGGCCGGGCGTCAGGTCGATGCGCTCGGCGAGCCAGCCGCGGGTGTCCCCGTCCGGGATGAAGCAGATGTCGTGGGAGTCGGGCTTGGCGGCCACGGACAGGCCGCGCTCGGCCGCCTCGGCGCGCACGAGCTCCTTGGAGGGCGTGTCCGCGAGGGGGAAGAGGCAGTGGGCGAGCTGGTCCGCGGTGAGCACGCCGAGGACGTAGGACTGGTCCTTGGCGTCGTCGGCGGCCCGGTGCAGCTCGAGGCCGCCGTCCGGGCCGGGCCGCACGGCGGCGTAGTGACCGGTGCACACGGCGTCGAAGCCGAGCTCGAGGGCGCGCTCCAGCAGGGCGGCGAACTTGATGCGCTCATTGCAGCGCATGCACGGGTTCGGCGTGCGCCCGGCCGCGTACTCGGCGACGAAGTCCTCCACCACGTCCTCGGCGAAGCGCTCGGAGAAGTCCCACGTGTAGAAGGGGATGCCCAGGCGCTCGCAGGCGCGCCACGCGTCCGAGGCGTCCTCGATGGTGCAGCAGCCCCGCGAGCCGGTGCGCAGCGTACCGGGCATCCGGGACAGCGCCAGGTGCACCCCGACGACGTCGTGCCCCGCCTCCACGGCGCGCGCGGCGGCGACGGCGGAGTCCACTCCCCCGGACATGGCGGCCAGGACCTTCATCGGCTCTCCTCCTTCGTGGTCGGTGCGCCCTTCGTCGTCGGGGCGTCGCGGCGCGGCGCGGGGGCGAGGCCGCGCAGCGCGGCGATCAGCGCGTCCACGTCCGCCGGGGTGCTCGTGCGCCCCAGGGTGAACCGCTGGGTGGCCCGCGCGTCGGCCTCGGTGCGCCCGGGCAGGGCGGCCACCACGTGGGAGGGCTCGGCCACCCCGGCGGTGCAGGCCGAGCCGGAGGACGTGTCCAGGCCGGCGGTGTCGAACGTGAACAGCAGCGCGTCGGCGGTGCGGCCGGGCACCGTGACGTGCACGTTGCCCGGCAGGCGACGGGTTCCGGCCGGCAGCGGCGCCCCCGTGGCCGGGTCCGCGTCCCGCGGCCCGGTCAGCACCACGGTCTCCAGGGCGTCGACGGCGTCGATCACCCGGTCCCGCAGCGCCCCGAGCCGCACCGCCTCGGCCGGCTGCTCGGCCACGGCCTCGGTGAGGGCGGCCGCGAGCGCGGCGGCCAGCGCCACGGAGACGGTGCCCGAGCGCAGCCGGCGCTCCTGGCCGCCGCCGTGGACCACGGGCGTGAGGGCGACGTCGCGGCGCACCAGCAGGGCGCCCACGCCCACCGGGGCGCCGGCCTTGTGCCCGGACACCGCGAGGGTGGCCGCCCCGGAGGCGGCGAAGTCCACGGGCACGGCGCCGACCGCCTGCACGGCGTCCGTGTGCAGGGGCACGCCGTGGGCGGCGGCGATCCGCGCGGCCTCGGCCACGGGCTGGACGGTGCCGATCTCGTTGTTGGCCCACATCAGCGCGGCCAGGGCGGTGCGCTCGGGGGCCGCGGCGAGCGCGGCCTCCCAGGCGACGAGGTCCACGACGCCGTCGGCGTCCACGGGGACGATCACCGGCTCGGCGCCCTCGTGGGCGGCGAGCCAGTCCACGGCGTCCAGGACGGCGTGGTGCTCGGCGCCGGTGAGCACGATCCGCAGCCGCCGCGGGTCGGCGGCCCGCCGGGCGCGGAACAGGCCCTGGACGGCGAGGTTGTCCGCCTCGGTGCCGCCGGAGGTGAGCACCACCTCGCTGGGGTGCGCGCCGAGGGCCACGGCGACCGCCTCGCGCGCCTGCTCGAGCGCCAGCTTCGCGCGCCGCCCGGAGGCGTGCAGCG
>NZ_JANQCJ010000196.1:0-2726 GCF_024723355.1 Micrococcus sp. HG099
GGGCCGTTGTGGCTGGACGGGGACGCGGTGCTCTGGCGGTGGGACATGTCCGCCAGCCTATCGGCCCCGATACTGTGGCCCGCATGAGCGAGAAGAGCGAGTACTGGTACAACGTCAACACGCATCAGGTGGAGGTGGGCGCCCAGTCGGACTGGTCCCAGCTGCTGGGCCCGTTCGGCACCCGCGAGGAGGCGCAGGGTGCGATGTCCCGCGTGCAGGCGAACAACGAGGCCGCCGACGCCGCCGATGAGCGCGACGACAACTGGGACAACAACCCCTTCAACGACGCGGACTGACCCCCGCCGTCCACGCCGCGGCCGCCCGGCCCGACCCCAGCGGGGATCGGGGCGGGCGGCCGTCGTCGTGCCGGGCCGCGCATCGTCCCCGGCGGACGACCCGGCGGCTCAGGCCTCGAAGCCGTGCTCCGGGGCCGGGAAGGCGCCGTCGAGCACGTCGCGGCGGTAGGCGCGCACGCCCTCGCCGATCACCTCGTGCAGGCGGGCGTACTGCCGCACGAAGCGGGGGGTGCGTCCCTCGCGCAGTCCGAGCATGTCCTGCCACACGAGCACCTGGCCCGTGGTGCCGGGGCCGGCGCCGATGCCCACGGTGGGCACGCGCAGGGCCGCGTCCACGGCGGCGGCCACCTCGGAGGGCACCATCTCCATGAGCACGGCGAACGCCCCGGCCGCCTCGAGGGCGCGGGCGGAGGCGGTCATCGCCTCGACGGCGCCCCCGCCGCGGCCCTGGACCCGGTAGCCGCCGAGCACGTGCTCGGACTGGGGGGTGAAGCCGATGTGGGCCATGACGGCGACGCCGGCGGCGGTCATGGCGGCCACGTGCTCGGCGAAGCGCTCGTCGCCCTCCACCTTCACGGCGTGCGCGCCGGACTCCTTCACGAGGCGCACCGCCGTCTCCACGGCGTGCTGGGGGGAGGCCTCGTAGGAGCCGAAGGGCAGATCCGCCACCACGAGGGCCCGCTGGGCGCCGCGCACCACGGCCTGGCTGAACAGGATCATCTGGTCCAGGGTGACCGGGAGCGTGGAGGAGTGGCCGAGCACCGTGTTGCCCACGGAGTCGCCCACGAGCAGCACCTCGACGCCGGCCTCGTCGAACAGCGCGGCCGTCATCGCGTCGTAGGCGGTGAGCATCGCGAAGCGGCGGCCCTCGTCCTTGGCCCGCTGCAGGTGGACCGTGCGGTAGCGGGACGGGGCGGGCGGGCCGTAGGGGGCGGCGACGTCGTCGTTCTTCCGGGAGGAGTCGGGAGCGGACATGGCCCGGAGTCTACGCGGCGCGTCTAGAGTGGCCGCATGGATCGACAGCAGGACTACGTGCTCCGCACCATCGAGGACCGGGACGTGAGGTTCGTGCGCCTGTGGTTCACGGACGTCGTCGGGACGCTGAAGTCGGTGGCGCTGTCCCCGGCCGAGGTGGAGAACGCGTTTACCGAGGGGCTGGGCTTCGACGGCTCCTCGATCGACGGCTACACCCGCATCTCCGAGTCGGACATGCTGCTGCAGCCGGACCCGGCCACCTTCCAGATCCTGCCCTGGCGCGGAGACCGCGGGCAGAGCTCGCGCATGTTCTGCGACGTCCTCACCCCGGACGGGCGCCCCGCCCCGGCCGACCCGCGCCACGTGCTGCGCCGCGTGCTGGAGAAGGCCTCGGACATGGGCTTCTCCTGCTTCATGCACCCGGAGATCGAGTTCTACCTGCTCAAGAGCGACCAGCCCGGCCCCGACGGCCGGCCCGTGCCGGTGGACCGCGCCGGCTACTTCGACAACGTGCCCGGCTCCGACGCCGCCGACTTCCGCCGCGACGCCGTGACGCTGCTGGAGAGCATGGGCATCTCCGTGGAGTTCAGCCACCACGAGAACGGCCCGGGCCAGAACGAGATCGACCTGCGCGCCGCCGACGCGCTGACCACCGCGGACAACGTGATGACGTTCCGCACTGTGGTCAAGGAGGTGGCCGCAGCCCAGGGCACCTACGCCACCTTCATGCCCAAGCCGTTCTCCGAGCACCCCGGCTCGGGCATGCACACCCACATCTCCCTCTTCGAGGGCGACTCCAACGCCTTCTACGACCCCGCGGACGAGTTCCGGCTCTCCGTGACGGGCCGCCGGTTCATCGCGGGCCTGCTGCGCCACTCCGTGGAGATCAGCGCCGTCACCCACCAGTTCGTGAACTCCTACAAGCGCCTGTGGGGCGGCGGCGAGGCGCCCTCGTACGTCTCCTGGGGCCACAACAACCGTTCCGCGCTCGTGCGCGTGCCCCTGTACAAGCCGGACAAGGCCGGCTCCGCCCGCATCGAGTACCGCGGCATCGACGCCTCGGCCAACCCGTACCTGGCCTACGCGCTGCTGCTGGCCGCCGGCCTGAAGGGCATCGAGGAGGGCTACGAGCTGCCCGAGTCCGCCGCCGAGGACGTCAGCGCGCTCACCACCCACGAGCGCCGGGTCCTCGGCCACGACCCGCTGCCCGGCACCCTGCACGACGCCCTGCGCGCCGCCGAGGAGTCCGAGTTCGTCGCCTCCGTTCTGGGCGAGCACGTCTTCGACGCCCTGCTGCGCAACAAGCGCCAGGAGTGGGACGACTACCGGGTGGAGGTCACGCCGTACGAGCTGCGGCGCTACCTCTCCGGCCTCTGAGGCGCCGGCCGTGTCCGCCCTGCCCGACGCGGCGACCGCCGACGCCCCGGACCGCCGCGCCCTCGCGCAGGCGGGGGT
>NZ_JANQCJ010000197.1:0-2689 GCF_024723355.1 Micrococcus sp. HG099
GCGCAGGAGTCCGCGCCGCCGGAGAGGCCGATCAGGGCGCCGCCGTCGTGCGCGGCGAGGACGGGGCGCAGGGCGGCCACGGCCCGGTGCAGGGGCTCCGGCCAGCGACCCCGGGGCGGCCAGGACTCCAGGGCGGGCGGCGCGGCCGACCCGCTCGGCACCGGCTCAGGCCTGGGCACGGACGCGGGCCGTCCAGCGCTCGGGACGGTGCAGCTCGTCCTCGGTGGGCAGCAGCTCGGGGGCGTCCCACACCACGTTGAACCCGTCCATGCCCAGCTCGGCCACGGCCGCGGACACGAACCTCTGCCCGTCCCGGTACTGGGCCATCTTGGCGTCCATGCCGAGCAGGCGGCGGAGCATGCGGTCCAGCGGGGAGCGGCGGTCCGCGCGGTCCTCGAAGCGGCGGCGGATGGTCTTGACGGAGGAGACGACGTCGGCGTCCACCCCGTCCATCACCACGTTCGCGTGCCCCTCGAGCAGGGACATCACCGCGGTGACGTGGGACAGCCGCGCCCGGTCCTCCTCGTCCTGGAGCGCGCCCAGCAGGCCTGCACCGCGGGCGGGCACGACGTCGCCGCACGCCTGCGCCGGACCGGGCCGGCCGTCGTCGGGCCCGGAGGCCGGCCCCGTGGACGCGGCCCCCGCCCCGGACCCGCGGCCCAGGGGGTTGGCGGCGGCGAGGGCGGAGCGCAGGCGCTCGGGGAGGGACTCGGCCTTGTTGAAGAGGCCGGAGGCGAGGGCGGTGATCTGCTCCTGCAGGTGGCCGCGCAGCCAGGGGGCGGCGGCGAACTGCACGCGGTGCGTCTGCTCGTGCAGGCACACCCACAGGCGGAAGTCCTCCGGGTCCACGTTGATCTCGGTGCGCACCTGCGCCACGGAGGGGGCGTTGAGCAGCAGGCGGCCGCCGGAGGGGCCGGCGAAGGGGTCGTACTGGCCGAGCACCTTCCCGGAGAGCCAGGCGAGGATGCCGCCCATCTCCAGGGCGGTGGCGTGCCGGGCCACGGGCGTGAGGGCGGCCCGGTACTCCTGGGGCCGGGTGGCCTGCAGGTGCGCGAACGTGGGCTCGAGCATCGTGGCGAACGACTGCGTGGCCGAGGCGGACCACGTGGGCCGGTCCACCACGAGCACCTGGGAGTCCCGCAGGTCCTCGGCGGCGGCCAGGCCGGTGAGGCGGTGCACGTGCGGCACGGAGGCCTCGGCGGCGGCGCGCAGCCCGGCGGCCTCGCGGGCGGCCTCGCGCGCGGTGAAGCGGGGGCCGGCGGG
Source organism: Micrococcus sp. HG099 (assembly GCF_024723355.1). NCBI lineage: Bacteria > Bacillati > Actinomycetota > Actinomycetes > Micrococcales > Micrococcaceae > Micrococcus > Micrococcus sp. HG099. Next base: position 1,264 of record NZ_JANQCJ010000197.1, read on the forward strand.
AGCGAGGGCGGCGGCGGTGCGCGCGGCGAAGGCCCAGTCCACGGGCTGCGGGACGCGGTCGGCGGGGGCGGTGTCCATGGGGCCATGAGACCACAGGGGGCGGACGCGCTCACGGCCTGCGGGGCGCGTTCGCCCTGCGCTCAGCGGCGCGGGGCCCCGCGCGGCGGGCGGCGGACCCGCGCCGCGGCGCTCAGAGCTCGGCCATCGCGGTGACGGCGGCGTCCACGGCCTCCCGGGCCTCGTCGAGCTTCCAGTCGAGGTCCGAGGCCACGATGCTGAACGCCAGCACCCGCCCCTCCTGCGTGGTCACGGTGCCGGTGAGGGACACGGTGTGGTCCAGCGTGCCGGTCTTCGCGGCGACGGCGTCCTCGGCCGCGGTGCCCCGGAACCGCTCGTCCAGGGTGGAGTCCTCCCCCGGCCGCGGCAGCCCGTCCAGCACGGGGGCCAGCCACGGCACGCGGGACGCAGCGGACACCACGGCGGCCAGCTGGGCGGGGCTCACGAGGGACCCCTCCGCCAGCCCGGAGGCGTCCAGGACCGCCATCCCCGCGGTGTCGGCCCCGAGGTCCGCGGCGACGTCCTCGAGCAGGTCCGCGGCCCCCTCGTGCGTGGCGGGACGGCCGACCGCGTAGGCGGACAGGCGCCCGAGCGCCTCGGCCACCTGGTTCTCCGAGTGGGCCAGCATGTACGCGGCCACCTCCGCCACCGGCGCGGACTCCACCTGGGCCGTCGGCTCGGCGGCGACGACGTCGTCCCGCACCGCCGTCGTGGCCGGGATGGAGTCCCGCAGCCCCAGGTCCAGGGCCGCCCCCGTGCGCTCGATCTCCTCGTCCAGCAGGCGCTGGAACACGAGCGCGGCGTGCCTGGCGGGGTCCTCGATGCGCTCCTCGTCCACGCCCGGCGCCTCGCGCCCGCCCCACGTGGCCAGCGGCTGCACGGCCGAGACGTGCCCGTCCTCGAGCAGGTCCGGCGTCCACGCCGGGTTCACTGCGGCGCCGTCGAACAGGCGCAGGTCCACGGACACCACGACGTCGCCGCTCACCCCCGCCTCGGCGAGGCCGGCGACGGTCCGCTCGGCCAGGGTCCTCAGCCCCGCCCGGCCGGCCACCGCGTCCGGGTCCGAGGCGCCGTCGCCCAGGAGCACGTCCCCGCCGCCCACGAGCACGAGCTCCGTGGCGCCGTCGTCGGCCGCGGGCACCGCGACCACGCGCGTGCGCAGGGTCCGCTCCGGGCCGAGGGTGCGCAGCGCGGCCGCCGCCGTGAGCACCTTGAGCGAGGACGCCGGGGCCGCGAGGGAGTCCGCGTCGCGCGCGTGGAGCACCTCGCCGGTGGCCGCGTCCCGCACCTGCGCGGCCACGCGGCCGGGCGAGGCGTCCAGGGCGGCGTCCACGGCGGAGGCGAGGGCCCGCGCGTCGGGGGACGGGGC
>NZ_JANQCJ010000198.1:0-2688 GCF_024723355.1 Micrococcus sp. HG099
GGCCCGAGCCGATTCCGTCGATCCGGCGGGGGCGGGGCCGCGACGCCTGGCCGATCGGGGGCGGGGGCGGCGGCGACGCCGGTCCGAGCGGGGGAGGGGCCGCGGCGCGTCACGGCCGGCCGCGGGCGGTGACGCGGGGTGACGCCGGCCGGGGCGAGGACGTAGCCTGCACGTGGTCCACGTCACCTCCGGGGGGTCCGAGGCGGCCCGCGGCGGGAGGCGGACCTGACCGGCGGCGTCGTGCGACGCCGCGCCGCCCGCGCGAGGAGTGCCCAGGATGACCCCGTCCCCCTCCGTCCAGGAGTCCTACACCCGAGGACCCTCCGACGTCCCGATGCTCGAGCAGACGCTCGCCCAGAACCTCGACGACGCCGCCCGCCGCTCCGGCGCCCGGCCCGCCGTCGTCGAGTGCGGCCCGGACGGGGACCCGGCCACCGGCCGCTCCTGGACCTACGAGCAGCTGCGCGAGGAATCCGTGACGGTGGCCAAGGCCCTCATGGCGGCCGGCTACGAGCCGGGGGACCGGATCGGGCTGTGGAGCCCCAACGTGGCCGAGTGGACCTCGCTGCTCTACGGCGCCGCCCGCGCCGGCGTGATCCTCGTGAACCTCAACCCGGCGTACCGGGCACACGAGCTCACCTACGTGGTGGAGCAGTGCGGCATGCGCGGGCTGGTGGTGGCCCCGGCCGACTTCCACCAGGACCGTCCCGACATCGCCCGGGACGTCGCCTGCGGCGGCTGCCCCGAGCTGCGCCAGCTGATCATCCTGCCGACCGCCGGCCCGATCACGGCCGAGTCCTACGCCCACGCGGTGGACGGCGTGCTGGACTGCCGGCCGGAGCCCACCCCCGTCTCCGAGGGCACCTGGAGCGCCTTCCTCGCCGGCGCCGACCGGGTCTCGGACGAGGAGCTGGCCGCCCGCGAGTCCACCGTCTCGCCGGAGGACCCGGTGAACCTGCAGTACACCTCCGGCACCACCGGGTTCCCCAAGGGCGTGACCCTCACCCACCGCAACCTGCTGAACAACGGCTTCCACATCGGCGAGCTGCTGGGGTACACGCAGGAGGACACCGTGGTGATCCCGGTGCCCTTCTTCCACTGCTTCGGCATGGTGATCGGCGTGATCGCGGCCGTCTCGCACGGCTCGCTCAGCGTGATCCCGGCCCGCGGCTTCGAGCCGGTGTCCACGCTGCGGGCCGCGGCCGCCACCCGGGCCACCAGCCTGTACGGCGTGCCCGCCATGTTCATCGCCATGCTCGCCCGTCCCGAGGCGGACGAGCTGGACCTGTCCACCCTGCGCACCGGCGTGATGGCCGGCTCCACCTGCCCAGTGGAGGTCATGCGCCGGGTGATCGACCGCTTCCACATGACCGAGGTGGCCATCTGCTACGGCATGACCGAGACCGCGCCGGTGTCCACGATGACCCGCCGGGACGACTCCCTCGAGGTGCGCACGCAGACCGTGGGCCGCACCATGCCGCACGTGGAGACGAAGATCGTGGACCCGGTCTCCGGCGAGGTCGTGCCCCGCGGCACCACCGGCGAGCTGTGCACGCGCGGCTACTCGGTGATGCGCGGCTACTGGAACGACGAGGAGAAGACCGCCGAGGTGCTCGACGCCGAGGGCTGGATGCACTCCGGCGACCTGGCCTCCATGGACGAGGACGGCTCCGTGCGCATCGAGGGCCGCATCAAGGACCTCGTGATCCGCGGCGGCGAGAACATCTCCCCCCGCGAGGTGGAGGAGTTCCTCTACACGCACCCGGACATCCAGGACGTGCAGGTGGTGGGCGTGCCGGACGAGCGCTACGGCGAGCAGCTCATGGCCTGCCTGATCATGAAGGACGGGACGCGGCCCCTCACCCCCGAGGACGTGCGCGCCTTCTGCGAGGGGAAGATCGCCCACTTCAAGATCCCGGCCCACGTGCGGGTGCTCGACGCGTTCCCCATGACCGTCTCCGGCAAGGTGCGCAAGGTGGAGCTGCGCGCCGAGGGCGCGAAGCTCGTGGAGGGCGGCGACCGGGACTGACCGGACGGCGGGGGCCGGGCCCTCGGACGCGCCCGTGCCTGCTGGACGGCCGTCCGCCCTGCCGCGCCCCCGGCCGGCCCCGCCCTCACGCCGCCGGCAGCGGCAGCACGTCCCACACGGTGCACACCGCGTGCGGGGCCGCGCCCAGGATCGCGGCGCGATAGGCCGTGGACCACGCCCGCGCGTCGGGCTCCCGCAGGCGCCACACGCCGCCCGTGAGGATCGCGTCCACGAAGTCCGAGGTGTCCGTGGGGGTGCCGTCCTCGGCCACGCCGGGGCTGCGGCGCAGGGAGGCGCCCAGCTCCCCGGCGAGACCCACCGCGTAGAGCTCGGTGCCGTCCGCGTCCAGGACGAGCCCGCAGTCGTCCTCGAAGGCCGTGATCCAGGCCGTCGCGTGCCGCATGGCCGCGTCCGGGTCGGCGTGCTCGGACACGATGAGCACGGAGCCGCGCACGCCCGGGCGCAGCGGGCCGGGGGTCCCGGGGCCGTGCGGCTCCGACTCGCGCGGGGCGAGGCCGGTGTGCGGGCGGGGCTCGAAGGCGGTGGTCATGGCGGTCTCCTCCACGGTCGGGGACCGGGTGCGGCCCCGCGGTCGCCGCACCGGCCGGCGCGGCACCGCCCACGCTAGGAACGGGCCCCGTCGCGGCCGGGGCGGGGCC
>NZ_JANQCJ010000199.1:0-2639 GCF_024723355.1 Micrococcus sp. HG099
GCCCAGGCGGCCGGGGCGGCGAGCATGTGCGCCCCGAGGACGGCGCCGGCCACCCGGCCCAGCAGCGCGGGGGTCAGCCGCGCACCGAGCCGGGCGAAGCCGGGACGTCCGGTGCGCCGACCCACGGTCGCGAGGACCAGGCCGAGCAGGCCCACGGCCCACCAGGCGACCAGGCCGAGGCCGGCGATTCCGGCGCCCAGCCCGAGCAGGCGCACGAGCTCGGACGAGGCGGCGCCCTCGCCGGGCTCCAGCAGGGCGGAGGCGCCGATGAGCAGGGCCGGCGCCGCCAGGGCCAGGACCACCAGGCCCACCGCGTCCACGGTGTCCACCCGGTGACCGTCCGCCCGGTGGCCGTCCGCCTCCGAGAGTGCTGCCCGGCCCCGGCGGGCCGGATCGGTGATGCGCTGCATGGCGTCCCCTCCTGCGCGTCGCGTCGGTGTGATCCCCGTGACCTCACCGGTGTCGATGGTCACAGTGAACTGCACGGCATGGATGGATGTCAACAGTGATGTTTGAGAATGTTTGATGATCGTCGACGCAGAGTCGGCCTGCTCCTAAGCTGGCCGCATGCGGTGGGACGGACTCTTCGACGATCTCGAGGCCCGGTGGGCCGACCTGGGCTGGCGCCAGAGCGAGGCGGAGGCGGCCGAGCTGACGCGCGCCGAGTGGATGGCCCTGACCCTGGCCGACCGCCTCCGCGGCGAGCGGGGGCGGCCGGTGCGCCTGCACCTGGCCTGGGGCGAGGCCCTGGACGGCGTGCTGCACGCGGTGGGGGAGGACTGGGCGGGGCTCCACCTGAGCGGGGGCGGCTCCGCGGTGGTGCCGCTGCCCGGCGTCGCGGCCGTGGAGGCCGGGCTGCACCGGGCCGTTCCCGCGCCCACCGGCCCCGCGACGGGGCTGGGAGCGATGCTGCGGGGGATCGCACGCGAGCGCGTGCCCGTCGTCGTCACGGGGACCCGGGGTGCGACGCTCGTGGAGGGCACGGTGGACCGGGTGGGGCGGGACCACCTCGACGTGTCCCGCCACCCGCGTGACGAGGCGCGGCGGGCCGCGGCCGTGCGGGGCCGCCTCGTGGTGCCCTTCACCGCGCTCGGCGTGGTCCGGACGGCCTCGCGGCTCGCCTGAGCCGGCACGGCCGGCGCGGGGTCGACGGGTCAGCGGCGCAGCAGGTCAGCGACGCAACTGGTCGGCGACTCGGCCGGCCGGTGGCCCGACTGGTCAGCGGCTCTTGGCGTCGGCCTCGGCCCACTCCTGGACGCGCGCCCGGGTGGCCTCGCGCTGCCGGTCCACGTACTCCTGGAGCCAGGACTCCTCGATGCGCCACTGCCCGCGGCCGCCCACCTGGATGGCCTGCAGCTCGCCGGAGCGGATGAGGGCGCGCGCGGCCTGCCCGGAGATGTTCAGCGTCTCCGCGACGTCGGTCAGGGTGAGGAAGCGCTGCACGGTGCTCCTTCGGCGGCTCGGCACGGGCGGGGAGGACCGGGGCGGCGCCCCGGCGTGGACCCATTCAACCCCGAGACGGGCCCCGTCCGACACTTTTCCACACCTGCGCGCCGGACCGGGGGCCGGGCGGCCGCGCTGGCTACCCTGGACACAGCGCGGAGGGGGCCGGCACCGACGGGGTGCCGGGGCCGCGCCGGCCCGGCCGGGCCGGTCCGAAGGGGGAGCATCCGGTGTCCACATCCACGTCCGCATCCGCTGAAGGCGGCCGCCTGCGCCGCCCGCGCTGGCGCGATCCCCGGCTGCTGGTCGGGCTCGTCCTCGTCCTCGCCTCGGTCGCCGGAGTCGTCGCGCTCGTCGCCTCCTCCCAGCGGACCTCCGCCTACTGGGCCGCCGCCGTGGACCTGCCCCCGGGCACCCCGCTCGAGGCGGGCCAGCTGCGGGCCGTGGAGGTCAACCTCGCCGACGCGGAGGGGAAGTACCTGGCGGCCGCCCCGGACTCGGCGCCGTCGGGCCGGATGGTCGCGAGCACGGTGCGCGCCGGGGAGCTCCTGCCCGCCGCCGCGCTCGTCGACGTCGACCCCGAGGGACGGCGACCCGTGGGCGTTCGCCTCCGCGAGCCGCTCGCGGGCGGCGTCGGGGTGGGGGACCGGGTGGACGTCTGGGTCGCGATGCCCGCCGAGGGCGGCCGCGGCCACGCGGACCCCGAGCGGCTCGCCGAGGCCCTGGAGATCGCCGAGGTGGCCACGGAGCAGGGCGCGATCGGCGGATCCGGGGAGACCCGCGTGCAGCTGCTCGCCCCCGAGGCCACGCTGCCGCGCGTGGTGGACGCCCAGGTGAAGGACGCCCGCATCACGCTGGTGCCCGCCCACGGGGTGCGGTGACCGTGCGGATCGCGCTCGCCACCACCGTCCTGCCCGGCCTCGACCACATCGGACCGCTGGAGCGCCATCAGACGCGGATCACCGTGGTCCGGCGGGCCGAGGACCTGGCCGAGCTGCTGGCGATCGCCCGGTCCGGCCTGGTGGACGCCGTCCTCGTGGCGGGCGCCACCGAGGCCGTCACCGGGGCGTTCCTGGAGGAGCTCGCCCGGCTGCCCCGGCCCGTGGGCGCGGCCGCGATCAGCGAGGTGCGCGCCGAGCGCCGTCGGCTGCGGACGCTCGGGGTGCCGTGCGTCCGGGCCGACGCCGGGCCCGAGC
>NZ_JANQCJ010000019.1:0-27743 GCF_024723355.1 Micrococcus sp. HG099
GGCGCGCAGGGCGCGGGCGGCGCGGCTCCCGCGTTCGCCGAGCGCCACGGGCTGACCTCGTGGAGCATCGGGACGGTCCCGCGGCGCATCACCACCGACCCGGGCGCCCGCGGGCCGGCCATCACCGGCTACCCCGCGCTCGTGCCCGAGACGACCGCCGAGGGCGGCCCCGCCGCGGGCCTCACGGTGGCGCGCTCGGCCGAGGACCAGGCCGCGTGGCACCGCGCCGGCGTGATCCGGCTGCTCCTGGCGACCCTGCCCAGCCCCCAGCGCTACGTGCTGGACCACCTGGACAACCGCGAGAAGCTCACCTTCACCCAGAACCCCCACGGCTCCGTGGACTCCCTCGTGGCCGACTGCTCCCAGGCCGCCGTCGACCGCCTCGTGGGCGACGAGCTGCCCTTCGACGAGGCCGCCTTCCGCACGCTCTTCGACCGGGTGCGGGCGGACCTGATCGACACGGTGTTCGCCGTGACGCGGCTCGTGGAGCAGGTCCTCTCCCGCGCGGCCGAGGTCCGGCGCCGCCTCAAGGGGTCCGTCTCGCTGGCCATGGCCCCGGCGCTGTCCGACGTGAAGGCCCACCTGGAGCAGCTCGTGTTCCCCGGGTTCGTGGCCGCCACGGGCTGGGAGCGGCTGCAGCACCTGCCCCGCTACCTGCAGGGCATCCTGGTGCGCCTGGACCGGCTCGACGCCGGCGGGCACCTGCAGCGCGACGGCCAGCACATGGCCGTGGTGCAGCGCCTCGAGGACGAGTTCGACGCCGCCGTGCAGGCGCACCGGGCCCGGTTCTCCGGGGTGCCGGTGCCCGCGGACCTCGAGCGCGTGCGCTGGCTCATCGAGGAGCTGCGCGTCTCCTTCTTCGCCCAGGAGCTGGGCACGGCCGTCTCGGTCTCGGAGAAGCGGGTGCGCCAGGCGCTGGCCCAGGCCGCACGGGCCTGAGCCGGACGGCCGGAGCGGGTCCGAGCGGCTCAGTCCTGCGGGACGACCTCGCCGTGGCCCAGCTCGCGCAGCGCCGCGCGCAGGCGGGCGGCGGCGTCGTCCATCTCGGCCGGGTCCGGGGAGTTGTCCACCCGGTCCAGGTCGAAGTCGGCCAAGGAGTTGGAGGGCCACACGTGCACGTGCAGGTGCAGGATCTCGTAGCCGGCCACCATCAGGCCCGCGCGCTGCGCCGAGAAGGCCCGGACCTGGGCCTTGCCCAGCTGCTGGGCCACCATCATCAGGTGCGCCACCAGGGCGGGGTCGGCGTCGACCCACGCGTCGACCTCCTCGCGGGGCACCACGAGGGCGTGGCCGGGGTTGAGGGGGCCGGTGGAGAGGAACGCGACGCACGTCTCGTCCTGCCACACGAAGCGGGCGGGCAGCTCGCCGGCGATGATCCTGCTGAAGACGCTGGCCATGGGGGTCCTCCTGGTGGGTCGTCGGGGCGTCGCCCCGGGGGGCTCGTCAGTCCCGGCCGGGCTCGCCGTGCGGGTCGGGGCCGACCGCGACGGCGTTGGACGGGTCCTGGATCCATGCTGACCACGAACCGGGGTAGAGCGCCACTCCGGGACGCCCCGCGACGGCCAGGGTGAGCACGGCGTGGGCCGCGGTCACGCCCGAGCCGCAGTACACCGCGACCGGGGTCTCGTCGTCCACGCCCACGGCGTCGAACCGCGCGGCGAGCTCCTCGGCGGGGCGCAGCCGGCCGTCCTCGGCCAGGGAGCCGGCGGTGGGCAGGCTCCGGGCCCCGGGGATGTGCCCGGCCACGGGGTCGATCGGCTCGGTCTCCCCGCGGTAGCGCTCGGCGGCGCGGGCGTCCAGGAGCAGGCCGCCGGAGGCCATCGCCTCGGCGCCGGAGGTGTCCACCACGGGCATCCGGCCCCAGGAGGTGCGGGCCGAGCCGGGCATGGGGATGACCTCGCCGGGCTGCAGGGGCAGGCCGCCCGCGCGCCACGCGGCGAGGCCGCCGTCCAGGAGCATCGAGTCCCGCAGGCCCGCGTGCCGCAGCAGCCACCAGGCGCGCGCCGCGGACAGGCCCCGGTCGTCGTCGTAGACCACCACTGTGTCGCCGTCGTCGATCCCCCACATGCGCACGGTCTCCGCGAACTGGCGCGGGTCCGGGAGGGGGTGGCGGCCGGCGGCGGGGCCGGCGTGGCCTGCCAGCCGGCTGGGCAGGGAGACGTAGACGGCGCCGGGCAGGTGGCCCCGCAGGTAGGCCTCGTGGTCCGCGCCGCCGCCCGTGGCGCGGAAGCGGACGTCGAGCAGGACCAAGCGCCGCGGCCGGCAGCGGCCGGGCTGGGCGTAGGCGGGGGCCTCGGGGACCTCCGGCAGCGGCTCGGTGGGGCTCAGGCCGAGCCAGTCGGCGAGCACCCCCACGGAGACGAGGGTGGGCGGCTCGGCGGCCGCGGGGTCGACGCCCTCGCCGCCGGAGGCCGGGTCGCCGCCCGCATCATGGGTGGACGACGGGTCGGCCGTCGGCGCCGGGACCACGCGGCCTTCGGCCCCGTCCACGACGACGAGTGGGTCGGGACGGTCCGGGTCGGAGCCGTGGCGGTCCGGGACGGGGGATGGGTCCAGGCTCTCGCTGTGCACCCGGACACCCTACTCCACCCGCCGTCCGGGGCCGCTGATAGCCTGGAGGGCGCCCCTCGAGGGGCCCGACGCCCCCGCCGCGGACGCGGCCGACGCCGCAGAAGGAGACCTGAGCCAGCGTGAGCGCCCCCGATCCCGGACCCCGCGTCGTCCGCCCCCGCGCCACCCGGCAGAAGGCCGCCGTGGACCGCGCGCTGGAGACGATCCCGGACTTCGTGAGCGCCCAGGAGCTGCACGCGCGCCTCCAGGAGGAGGGCGAGCGGATCTCCCTGGCCACCGTCTACCGGACCCTGCAGCAGCAGCTCGAGGACGGGCAGGTGGACGTGCTGCGGCGCGAGGACGGCGAGTCCGTGTATCGCCGCTGCGAGGCCCGCGGGCACCACCACCACCTGGTGTGCCGGCTGTGCTGGTCCACCGTGGAGGTCACCGCTCCCCCGGTCGAGGCGTGGGCGGCCCGGATCGCCGCGGAGCACGGGTTCACCGAGGCCGAGCACACCGTGGAGATCACCGGCGTGTGCGCCGACTGCGCCGCGACCCGGGCCGCGGACGCGGGCTGAGCCGCCCGGCCTGCCTCAGCCTCGGTCGGGCGGGCAGTCGGCGGGGTCGTCGAGGTGCACCAGCAGCGGGGCGTGCAGCGCCCCGCGGCCGTACACCGCGTCCAGGTTGGCGGCGGTGAGCACCTGCGCGGGCGGGCCGCTGGCCACCACTCGGCCGTCCATGAGCACCACGTGGTCCGCGGCGGCGGCCTCGTCGAGGTCGTGCGTGGTGTAGACCACGGACACCCCCCGCTCCGGCTGCTCGTGGATGATCTCGTCGATGGTGCGGGCGGAGACGATGTCCAGGCCCGTGACGGGCTCGTCCAGCATGAGCACGTCGTGCTCCTGGGCCAGGCCCTGGGCCACGTAGACGCGCTGGCGCTGCCCGCCCGAGAGCTGGTCCAGGTGCCGGTCCGCCAGGTCCGTCACGCGCACCCGCTCCATCGCGGCGGCCACGGCGGCGCGGTCCGTCGCGCCCAGGCGGCGGAACCAGCCGGCGGTGGTGTACCGGCCCATCGTGACGACGTCGTGCACCGTGAGCGGCACCCCCTGCGGGAACTGGAGGGACTGCATCACGAACGAGATGAGCCGCCCGTGCCGGGACGGGCTCTCCCCGCGCACTTCGAGCCGGCCCGCGGCCGGGTCCAGGACGCCGGCGAGGGCCTGCAGGAGGGTGGACTTGCCGGACCCGTTGGGCCCGATCACGGCCACCACGCAGCCGGCCGGCAGCGTGAAGGAGGAGGCCTCGACGGCCAGGTGGTCCCCGTGGCGCAGCTCGAGGTGCTCGGCCACGGCCAGCGGCGCGGGGGCGGCCTCGGGGACGACGGCGGCGGATCGGCTCACGGGGACACGCTCCTGCGGGTGGGGGTCTCGACGACGGCGCGCCGGCGGTCCGCGCGGACCCGGCGGCTGCGCAGGGCGCGCAGCCCCGCCCGGCCGGCCAGGACCACGAAGAACATCGCGATCGGCACGAGGGCCATGGTGGCGGAGGCGGCGGTGCCGAGGTGGTAGCTCAGGACGAGGCCGATCGTGACGCCGGCGGCGCCGAGCAGCACGGCCAGCGCCATCATCTGCGGCACGGTGCGGGTCAGCAGGGCCGCGGTGGCGGGCGGGCCCACGAGCAGGCCGAACACCAGCACGGTGCCCACGGCCTGGAAGGAGCCGATCACGGCGGCGCCGATCATCACCAGCAGCAGCGCGTGGGTCAGGCGCGGGCGCATGCCCAGGGAGCGCGCCTTGGCCGGGGAGAAGCTCAGCGCCATGAGCGGGCGGTAGAGCACGAGGGCGAGCACCAGCACGAGCGCGGCGATCACGCCCTGCCGCACGATCCCCTCCCAGGTGACGCCGAGGGCGTCGCCGAAGAGGATGGCGGTGAGCGAGCCGGTGTAGGAGTCGGAGAGGGAGATGATCACCACGCCGAGCGCCATCATGCCCACGAAGAGCAGGCCGATGGCGGTGTCCTCCTTGAGCGTGGTGGCCCGGTGCACCAGCGAGATGCCGGCGAGCATCACGAGGGCGGCCAGGGCCGCGCCGAGGTGGGCGTCGAAGCCGAGCACCACGGACAGGGCGATGCCCGGCATGACGCCGTGCACGAACGCGTCGCCGAAGAAGCTCATGCCGCGCAGCACGAGCCACGTGCCCACCACCGCGCAGAGCGCGGCGGCGATGAGCCCGCCCACCAGCGCCCGCTGCTGGAAGCCCAGCAGGAAGGGCTCGATCAGCCAGTCCATGCTCACTCCCCCAGTGCGTCGGCCAGGACGCGGGCGTTGTGCAGCATGGCCTCGGCGTAGCCGGCCTGCTCGCCGTCGTCCGGGCCGACGCCGCCCTCGTAGAGCTCGACGACCGGGGTGGAGCCGCCGCCGTCGGCGGCGATGGACTCCACGGTGGGCGCGCCGCCGCCGGCCGAGGTCACCAGCGCGTCGGCGCCGGAGTCGGCCACGGCGCGGGTGAGCTCGGCGATGCGCTGGGAGGAGGGCTCGCCGTCGGTGGAGCCGCCGGGGACCACCACGCCCGCGACCTCGAAGCCGTAGGCGGCGGCGAAGTAGCCGTACGCGTCGTGGTCGGCGATCAGCCGGCGACGGTCCTCGGGCACGGCGGCCAGGATCTCGCGGACCTCGGCGTCGGTCGCCTCGAGCTCGCCGCGCACCTGACGGCCGCAGTCGGCGAACCGGTCCTCGCCGGTGTGCTCGGCGAGGGCGTCGCCCATCACCTCGGCGGCGCGGGCCATGCGGGCCACGTCCATCCACACGTGCGGGTCCTGGGAGCCGTGGTCGTGCCCGTCGTGTGCGCCGGCGGAGCCCTCCTCGGCGTGGGCCGCGTGCTCCTCCGCGGTCTCGCCTGCGTGCCCGTCGGCGTGGTCGTCGTGGCCCTCGCCGGCGCCGAAGGGCAGCGGGTCGAGGCGGGGGGCCACCTCCAGCACCTGCGCGCCGTCCTGGGCGGCGTTCTCCAGCGCCGAGGCCATGCCGGCCTCGAGGCCGAGGCCGTTGGCGAAGACCAGGCCCGCGCGGGCCATCTGCGCCACCTGCTGCGAGGACGGCGCGAAGTCGTGGGGGTCGTCCCCGGGGCCCATCACCGTGGCCGTAGTGGCGTCGGCGCACCGGGCGACGTCGCCCAGCACGGAGCCGAGCTGCGTGGTGGTGGCCACGGCGGCCGGATCGCCGGAGCCCGCCTGCCCGTCCCCGCCGGAGTCGGCCCCGCAGCCGGCGAGGGCGAGGGCGGAGGCCAGGGTCAGCGCGGCGGCGGCGCGACGGCGGGGGGTGCGGTGCACGGGGGTCCTTTCGGGGTCGGCGGCGGGACGAGTCCGGGCCGCCTGCAATTGACAACGATTCTCATCGTAGCAGGCCCGCGGACGACGGCGGCCCCTCCCCCGCGGGCGGCGGGGAAGGGGCCGGGGCGCGCCGATCAGGCGGGGCGGAAGCGGCGCGGGGACTGCGTCACGTCGTTGATCTCGCCCACGAGCTCCTCGAGCACGTCCTCGAGGAACAGGACGCCGGCGGTCTCCCCCTCGGGGGTGATGACGCGGGCCAGGTGCGAGCCCGTGCGCTGCATCAGCGCCAGGGCGTCCTCCACCTCGTCCTCGAGCCGCACGTTCGCCAGGGAGCGCACGCGCGTCAGCGGGATCGGCTCCTCGTGCCCGGACGGGCCCACCATGAGCACGTCCTTGAGGTGCAGGTAGCCGGTGTAGCCGCCGTCGGGGTCCTCCACGACGAACCGGGAGTAGCCCACCCGGCCCACCGTCCATTCGAAGTCGTGCGGGGTGATGCCCTCGGGCACCGTCACCACCTTCTCGAGCGGCACCATCACGTCCCCGGCCGTGTGGTCGGAGAACTCCAGGGCCGAGTGCAGCACGCCGGACTCGTCCTCGAGGGTGCCCGAGCGGGTGGACTCGGCCACGATCGACTGGACCTCCTCGAGCGTGTAGGAGGAGGCGACCTCGTCCTTCGGCTCGATGTGGAAGGCGCGCAGCACCACGTTGGCCGTCCAGTTCAGCACCGTCACGATCGGGTGCAGCAGCTTGGACAGCCACACGAGCGGGCGGGCCAGGATCATCACGGCCCGGTCCGCGAAGGACACCGCCGCGTTCTTGGGCACCATCTCGCCGAAGGTCACGTGCAGGAAGGTGACCACGAGCAGCGCCAGGACGAAGGCCGTGACGTCCGCGGCGGCGTCGGGGACGCCGAGCGCCGTCATCGGCCCCACCAGCAGGTGGTGCAGGGCGGGCTCGGAGACGTTGAGGATGAGCAGGGAGCAGACCGTGATGCCCAGCTGGCAGACCGCCAGCATCTGGGAGACGTGCTCCATCGCGTAGAGGGCCACCTGGGCGGGGCGGGAGCCCGCCTCGGCCTTGGGCTCGATCTGGGAGCGGCGCGCGCCCATGACGGCGAACTCGCCGGCCACGAAGAAGGCGTTGGCCACGAGCAGGACCACCAGCCACAGGATGCCGATCACGTCCTCGTTCATGCGCGGGCCTCCTCGCCCCCGGCGGCGGCCGGGTCGAAGCGCACGCGCTCCACCCGCCGGCCGTCCATCCGCTCCACGGACAGCGTTCCGCCGTCCACGCTCACCACGTCCCCGACCGCGGCCAGGCGGCCGAGGCGGGCCATGATGAATCCGCCGATCGTCTCGTAGGCGCCGTCCTCCGGCACCGACAGGGACGTGATCTGGGCCTGCGCCTCGTCCGGGCGCAGCTCGGCCGGGAAGTACCAGCGGCCCGCGGCCGTCTGGAGCACGCCCGGGGTGACCTTGTCGTGCTCGTCGGCGACCTCGCCGACGATCTCCTCCACCACGTCCTCGAGGGTGACCACGCCGGCGGTGCCGCCGTACTCGTCCACGACGACGGCCATCTGCAGGTTGGCGTCGCGCAGCTCGGCCAGCAGCTGGTCCAGGTGCACGGTCTCCGGGACGCGGATGACCTCCGTCATCAGGGAGCCGGCCTCGAGGTCCGCGCGGCGCTCGCGCGGTACGGCCACGACCTTCTTCACGTGCACGACGCCGCGGATGTCGTCCGAGGACTCGCCGATCACGGGGAAGCGGGAGAAGCCGGTGCGGCGGGCCAGGTCCACCACCTCCGGCAGGGGCTGACCCTCGCCGACCGTCTCCACGCGGATGCGCGGGGTCATCACGTCCGCGGCGGTGCGGTCCGCGAAGCGCAGGGTGCGGTCCAGGAAGGTGGCGGTCTGCTCGTCGAGGGTGCCCAGCTGGGCGGAGCGGCGCACGAGGGAGGAGAGCTCCTCCGGGCTGCGGGCGCCGGAGATCTCCTCCTTGGCCTCGATGCCGAAGCGGGCCAGCACGCCGTTGGAGAAGCCGTTGAGCACGAGGATCGCGGGCTTGAACACGGTGCTGAAGAGCAACTGCGGGCGGGCCAGCGCGCGGCCGATGGTCATCGGCTCGGCGATCGCCATGTTCTTGGGGATGAGCTCGCCGATCAGCATGGACAGCAGGGTGGCCACCACCATGGCGATCACGAGCGAGACCGTGCCCACGACGGACTCGGGCACGCCGACGTCGAGCAGCACCGGGTCGATCAGCCGGCTGATCGCCGGGTCCATGACGTAGCCGGTGAGCAGGGTGGTCAGGGTGATGCCGAGCTGGCAGGCGGAGAGCTGGGTGGAGAGGGACTTGAGGCAGCGCAGCAGCGGCTCGGCGCCCTTGTCCCCCTCGTCCACCATGCGCTGCACGGTGGGGACGTCGATGGCGATCATGGAGAACTCGACGGCCACGAAGAAGCCGGTCCCCAGGACCAGGGCGAACCCCAGGATCAGCAGGAGCCACTCCATCCGCTCTCACCCCCTCCCGCGGCCTCGGCGGGGCGGTGCGCTGCACCGGGACTGGAGGGCTCCGATCCGGCCGCGTCCGCGGGCGCGGACGGGCGGTCTGGCACACAGGTGTCAGGGTGATCCATAGTGCCGCCAGTATAGGGGCGCGGACCCCTCCCGACACTCCGCCGGGCGGGGTCCTGCGCGGCGGGGCGGGCGGGGCGGGCGCTCACCAGGACGAGGCGACCGGGCGGCCTTCCTCGTAGCCGGCGGCGGACTGCACGCCGACCACGGCGCGGTCCCGGAACTGGGCGAGGTCCTGCGCGCCGGCGTAGGTCAGGGACGAGCGCACCCCGGAGGTGATGGTGTCGATCAGGTCCTCCACGGAGGGCCGGCGCGGGTCCACGTACATGCGGGAGGAGGAGATCCCCTCCTCGAACATCGCCTTGCGCGCCTTGGTGAAGGCGTCCTCGTGGCGGGTCCGGTGCTGCACCGCGCGGGCGGAGGCCATGCCGAAGCTCTCCTTGTAGCGGCGGCCGTCCGGGCCGTGCACGAGGTCGCCGGGCGACTCCAGGGTCCCGGCGAACCAGGAGCCGATCATCACCGAGCTCGCCCCCGCAGCGAGCGCCAGGGCGACGTCGCGCGGATGCTTCACGCCGCCGTCGGCCCACACGCGCGCCCCGAGGTCGCGCGCCGCCGCCGAGCACTCCAGCACGGCGGAGAACTGCGGGCGGCCCACCGCGGTCTGCATGCGTGTGGTGCACATGGCGCCCGGGCCCACGCCCACCTTCACGATGTCCGCGCCCGCCTCGACCAGGTCCCGGACGCCGTCGGCGGAGACCACGTTGCCGGCGACGACGGGCACCGGCGCGTCCAGGGCGCGCACCGCCGCCAGGGCGTCGAGCATGGACTGCTGGTGCCCGTGCGCGGTGTCCACGACGAGCACGTCCACGCCCGCCTCCACGAGGGCGGCGGCCTTGTCCCCCACCGCCCCGTTCACGCCGAGGGCCGCGCCCACGCGCAGGCGGCCGGCGTCGTCGAGGCTCGGGGTGAACAGCGAGGAGCGCAGCAGCCCCGCCGCGGTGACGACGCCCCGCAGCGCGGGGGCGGCGGAGCCGGCGGCCGGCTCCACGACGGGCGCCATGTCCTGCCCGGCCGCGTTCAGGCGGTCGAAGGCCGCGCGCAGGGCCTGTGCCCCGTCCGCGCCGCCGGCCTCGCCGAG
Organism: Micrococcus sp. HG099; assembly: GCF_024723355.1. Classification (NCBI taxonomy): domain Bacteria; kingdom Bacillati; phylum Actinomycetota; class Actinomycetes; order Micrococcales; family Micrococcaceae; genus Micrococcus; species Micrococcus sp. HG099. The sequence continues at coordinate 9,585 of NZ_JANQCJ010000019.1, forward strand.
CTCGGCCGGGGTGAGGGTGACGGAGGCCGGCTGCATCACGGAGGCGGCGGAGGCGAAGCGGTCCACGTCCTCGCAGTCCCGCGGTCGCACGACGCCGAGCAGGCCGCCGTCGGCGTCCACGACGCACACCGCGCCGTGGTTGCGGCGGTCCACCAGGTGCAGCAGGTCCAGGACCGTGTCCTGCGGGCCCACCGTGAGCGCGGTGTCCGCCACCGGGTGCGCGGCCTTCACGCGGCGCACCACCTCCGCGATCACCTCGACCGGGACGTCCTGCGGGAGGATGCCGAGTCCGCCGCGGCGGGCCATCGTCTCCACCATGCGCCGGCCGGTGACGGCGGTCATGTTGGCGGAGACCAGCGGGATGGTGGCGCCCGTTCCGTCGTCGGGCGCGATGTTCACGTCCAGGCGGCTCGTGACCTCCGAGTGGGAGGGCACCAGGAAGACGTCGTTGTAGGTGAGGTCGACCGTCGGGGAGGTGAGGAAGCGCATGGTGGCAGTCTCGCAGACCGGGCGGACGCCGCACAGGCGCTCCGACGCCCGGGGACCCCGTGCGAGACGGGGCGTCCGGCATCCCCAGCGCGGGCCGCGAAGATCTATGATGTCCCAAGGCGTTCGCGGCCCCTCGCACCCCTGTGCAGTCGGCCCTGCGCAGCACACTGCATCCCAATGCTCAGGAAGAGGCGTTACACAGTGCCAGAACTCACGTCGGACCGGCTCGCTCAGGAGTTCCCGGGGAACGAACGGCTCGTCGCCGAGACCTACCGGAAGTACCGCGCGGACTCCGGTTCCGTGGACCGGCAGTGGGCGCAGATCTTCGCCCGCCTCGAGGCCAGCGCGCCCGCCCCCGCCGAGAAGGCCCCCGCCCAGGCCGCGGCGAAGGCCGCCCCGAAGGCGGAGTCCCAGGCCGAGGCCAAGGTCACCGAGCCGAAGGCCAAGCCGGCCCCCGCCCGTGGCGCCCAGCCCAAGGAGACCTCCACGAGCACGGGCCCGAAGGTCAAGAAGACCCCGGCCGCCCAGGCCGTCCCCTCCGAGCCGGCGGACCCCTCGAAGGACGCCGCCAAGGAGGAGAAGCAGGAGAAGGCCACCGTCCTCAAGGGCATGGCCAAGGCCGTGGCCACCAACATGGACGCCTCCCTGTCCATGCCCACGGCCACCACCGTGCGCGACGTGCCCGCCAAGGTCCTCATCGACAACCGCGTGGTCATCAATAGCCACCTGGCCCGCACCCGCGGCGGCAAGGTCTCCTTCACCCACCTCATCGGCTACGCCGTGGTGCGCGCCCTCGCCGCCATGCCGTCCATGAACGTGACCTACGAGGAGCGCGACGGCAAGCCCACCATGGTGGAGCCGGCCCACGTGAACTTCGGCCTGGCCATCGACCTGCCCCGCCCGGACGGCTCCCGCTCGCTCGTGGTGCCCAACGTCAAGGCCGCCGAGACCCTGGACTTCCGCGGCTTCTGGCAGGCCTACGACGACCTCGTCCAGCGCGCCCGCAAGAACAAGCTGACCATGGACGACTACGCCGGCACCACGGTCTCCCTGACCAACCCCGGCGGCATCGGCACCGTGCACTCCGTGCCCCGCCTGTCCAAGGGCCAGGCCGCCATCATCGGCGTCGGCGCGCTGACCTACCCGGCCGCCTTCCAGGGCGCCGCGGAGTCCACGCTGCACGACCTGGCGATCTCCAAGACCATCACCCTCACCTCCACGTACGACCACCGCGTGATCCAGGGCGCCGGCTCCGGCGAGTTCCTCAAGATCGTGCACGGCCTGCTGCTCGGTGAGGACGGCTTCTACGACGAGGTCTTCCACTCCCTGCGCATCCCCTACGAGCCCGTCCGCTGGGCCCAGGACCTCCAGGTGAACCCGGAGGAGCAGGTCGGCAAGGTCGCCCGCATCCAGCAGCTCATCCACGCGTACCGGGACCGCGGCCACCTGATGGCCAACGTGGACCCGCTCGAGTACTCGATGCCGTACCATCCGGACCTCGACATCCGCGAGCACGGCCTCACCCTGTGGGACCTGGACCGCCAGTGGCCCACGGGCGGCTTCGGCGGCGCCTCCACGCTGACCCTGCGCAAGATCCTCGGCGTGCTGCGCGACGCGTACTGCCGCACCATCGGCGTCGAGTACATGCACATCCAGGACCCTGCCGAGCGCGCCTGGTTCCAGGAGAAGCTCGAGCAGCCCTACGCCAAGCCCACCCGCGAGGAGCAGCTGCGCATCCTGGGCCGCCTCAACGCCGCCGAGGCGTTCGAGACGTTCCTGCAGACCAAGTACATCGGCCAGAAGCGCTTCTCCCTCGAGGGCGGCGAGTCCCTGATCCCGCTGCTGGACGGCATCCTCGGCGACGCCGCGGACGCGGGCCTGGACGAGGTCGCCATCGGCATGGCCCACCGCGGCCGCCTCAACGTGCTCACGAACATCGCCGGCAAGACCTACGGCCAGGTGTTCCGCGAGTTCGAGGGCGCCACCCCCGGCGGCACCTCCGGCTCCGGCGACGTGAAGTACCACATGGGCACCGAGGGCACGTTCGTCTCGGACGCCGGCAACAGCACCCGCGTGTACCTCGCGGCCAACCCCTCGCACCTGGAGGCCGTGGACCCGGTCCTCGAGGGCGTGGTGCGCGCCAAGCAGGACCGCCTGGACCTGGGCGGCCAGCGCCCCGACTCCTTCTCGGTGCTGCCGATCCTCGTGCACGGCGACGCGGCCTTCGCCGGCCAGGGCGTCGTCACCGAGGTCCTGCAGCTCTCGCAGCTGCCGGGCTACCGCACGGGCGGCACCATCCACGTGATCGTGAACAACCAGGTGGGCTTCACCACGCCCCCCACGCAGGCGCGCTCCGCCGTGTACTCCACGGATGTGGCCAAGACCATCCAGGCGCCGATCCTGCACGTGAACGGCGACGAGCCCGAGTCCGTGATGCACGTGGCCGAGCTCGCGTTCGAGTACCGCCAGCGGTTCAACAAGGACGTCGTGATCGACCTCGTCTGCTACCGCCGTCGCGGCCACAACGAGGGCGACGACCCCTCGATGACCCAGCCGCGCATGTACAACCTCATCGAGCAGAAGCGCTCCACCCGCAAGCTGTACGTCGAGTCCCTCGTGGGCCGCGGCGACATCACGCAGGAGGAGGCGGACACCGCGCTCAAGGACTACCAGCAGCAGCTCGAGCGCGTGTTCGCGGAGACCCACGAGGGCTCCGCGTCCTCCGGCGGCGAGGGCATCCGCCCGGCCGAGGACCGCGACCAGGCCCCCGAGGCCCCCGAGTCCACGGCGATCTCCGCCGAGACCCTGCGGGCCATCGGCCAGGCGCACATCGACGTCCCCGAGGGCTTCACCGTGCACCCCAAGCTCGCGGCCCTGCTCGAGCGGCGCGCCAAGATGGCCGTCAACGGCGGGATCGACTGGGGCTTCGCGGAGCTGGCGGCCTTCGGCTCCCTGCTCATGGAGGGCGTGCCGGTCCGCCTGGCGGGCCAGGACTCCCAGCGCGGCACCTTCACGCAGCGCCACTCGGTGTTCCACGACCGGATCACCGGCGACGAGTGGGCGCCGCTGAAGAACCTCTCCGAGGACCAGGCGAAGTTCTGGGTGTACAACTCGCTGCTGTCCGAGTACGCCGCCCTCGGCTTCGAGTACGGCTACTCCGTGGAGCGCTCCGACGCGCTCGTGCTGTGGGAGGCGCAGTTCGGCGACTTCGTCAACGGCGCGCAGACGATCATCGACGAGTTCATCTCCTCCGCCGAGCAGAAGTGGGCGCAGACCTCCTCCGTGGTCCTGCTCCTGCCGCACGGCTACGAGGGCCAGGGCCCGGACCACTCCTCCGCCCGCATCGAGCGCTTCCTGCAGATGTGCGCCGAGGACAACATGCGCGTGGTGAACCCCACCACGGGCGCCAACCACTTCCACCTGCTGCGCGAGCAGGCCTACGCCCGCCCGCGCCGCCCGCTCGTGGTGTTCACCCCGAAGCAGTTGCTGCGCCTGAAGGCCGCCGCGAACTCGGTGGAGGACTTCACCGAGGGCCGCTTCCAGCCGGTCATCCCGGACGCCGGGGTGGATCCGAAGAAGGTCACCCGCGTGCAGCTGGTCTCCGGCCGCCTGTACTACGACCTGCTCGCCCGCCGGAACAAGGACGGGGACGAGACCACCGCGATCGTCCGCGTGGAGCAGCTCTACCCGCTGCCCCTGGACGAGCTGCGCGCGGCCCTCGAGGCCTACCCGCAGGCGGAGGTCGTGTGGGTGCAGGACGAGCCCGCCAACCAGGGCCCGTGGCCGTTCATGGCGCTGAACCTGCTGCCGCAGCTCGACCGCGAGGTGCGGCTGGTGTCCCGCTTGGCGTCCGCCTCGACCTCGGCCGGCACCAAGGGCCGCCACGACCAGGAGCTCTCCACGCTGCTGGACGCCGGGTTCGCCCGCTGACCCGGACCGTCCCGGCGCCGCCACCGCACCCTCGAGTGCGGCGGCGGCGCCGGGTCGGCCGACGAAAGGACACACCGTGAACGACCGCCGGATCCGGATCGCCGCCGTCGGCGACCACCTCCTGGCCGGTGCGGGCGACGCCCGCGCCATCGGCTGGTGGGGCCGCGTGCTGGCCCGCACCCAGGCCCCGGGCGTGGAGCTGGAGAACTACGTGCTGGCCGTGCCGCACGAGACCACCGAGGACCTCAACGAGCGCTGGTGGGGCGAGGCCTCCCGCCGCTACTCCGAGGACACCGAGAACCGCCTGGTGGTGGCCCTCTCGGACGCCGACCTGGACCTGGAGGCGTCCTCGACCGCCCGGTCGCGCCTGAACCTGGCCAACGTGCTGGACACCGCCTCCCAGCGCGGCATCCCCGTGCTGGTCGTGGGCCCCACGCCCACGCTGGACGAGGAGCGCAACGCCCGCCTGGCCGAGCTCAACGCCGCCTACCTGGACGTCGCGGACCGGCGCAGCCACGTGTACGTGGACACGTTCACCCCGCTGCAGGGCCACGAGCAGTGGCGCGCGGACCTGGCCGCCGGCGAGGGCCGTCCGGGCCAGGCCGGCCACGGGCTCATCGCCTGGCTCGTGCTGCACCGCGGCTGGTACCAGTGGCTGGGTCTGCCGGAGCCCACCGCCTGATGTGACAGAATGGTCCACTGACCGCTGACCGACTCGTCGAAGGGAGACGCCATGAGCAAGCGTGCACGCAAGCGTCGCGACCGCAAGAAGGGCGGTGCCAACCACGGCAAGCGTCCCAACGCCTGATCACTGATCGGCGCTGTGGACCGGCCGGGTGAGCACCCGCTGGACACGATGACGCAAGGGCCGTCCCCGAGGGGGACGGCCCTTGCGTTCGTCTGCGGTCGCCCTGCCCCGCCCGGCCCCGTCCGCGGACGGCGCACGACGGCGGCGCCCCGGCGGGGGCGTCAGCGCGAGGTGACGCGCGTCGTCGAGATCTGGGTGATGCGGCTGAGGATGGTGGTGCGCAGCTGCTCGGGCGCCTTCTCCTGGCAGGAGCGGCGGACGGCGGTGCGGATGAACTGCTCGAGCTCCTGCTGGTGGCGGCAGTCCTCGCAGTCCTCCACGTGGGCGCGCACCTGGTCGAGCTCCTCGGGCGTCAGGGCGCCGTCGAGGTACTGGTACAGGCGCTCCAGGGTGTCGTCCTGGGCGTCGCGGCACTCACGGCCGTGCTGGTCCGCGGTCATCGCGTGGCCTCCTTCGTGCTCGTCTCGGTCTTCTTCGCGGCCCCGCGCCCGGTCTTCTTCGGCTGCGCCTTGATGCCGCGCTCGGCGGCGTAGTCGGCCAGGCGCTCGCGCAGCTGCTTGCGGCCGCGGTGCAGGCGGGACATGACGGTGCCGATCGGCACGTCGAGGATCTCGGCGATCTCCTTGTAGGCGAAGCCCTCCACGTCCGCGAAGTACACGGCCAGGCGGAACTCCTCGGGGATGGCCTGGAGGGCGTCCTTCACCTCGGAGTCCGGCAGGTGGTCCAGGACCTCGGTCTCGGCGGAGCGCAGCCCGGAGGAGGTGTGCTCGGCCGCGCGGGCCATCTGCCAGTCCTCCACCTCGGGGCTGTCCGCCTCGAGGGGCTGGCGCTGCCGCTTGCGGTACAGGTTGATGTACGTGTTGGTGAGGATCCGGTAGAGCCACGCCTTGAGGTTCGTGCCCGGCCGGTACTGGTGGAATGAGGAGTACGCCTTGGTGTAGGCCTCCTGCACCAGGTCCTCGGCGTCCTGCGGGTTGCGCGTCATGCGCATGGCGGCGGAGTAGAGCTGGTCCACGAACTCGAGGGCGTCGCGCTCGAAGCGCGCGCGCCGCTGCTGCTCGGACTCGGCGACGACGTCGATGTCCGCGCGGTCGTGCTCCGGGGCGTCGGCGGGCCGGGCGATCTCCGGCATGCTGTTGTCAGTGCTCATCGCGCGCCAGTCTACGTCTCGGTCCGGGCGCGCCATCAGGGCGGTCCTCATGCACGGCTCCTCTCCGACGGCGTCCTGCGGGGGCGGGTGCCCCGTGCCGGGCGGGCACGGGGTGCACCGGGGTCAGCGCCCGCCGACCGGGCGGTATTCCCCGCCGGCGCTCCGTCATCGACCCGTCACCGGCCCGTCGTCGTCCCGCCGGGCCCGTCCGCGCGCCCGATAGGCTGGGGCCGTGACCCGCCCCACGCCTGCCCCCGAGGACCCGTCAGAGCACCCGTCCGAGCATCCCGCCGAGCCCCTCGCCGGCGACGTCGTCGCCTGGCCCGCGCCCGCGGCGCGGGGTCCGGTGCGCGGCACGGTGCGGCTGCCGGGCTCGAAGTCGTTGACGAACCGCCACCTGGTGCTCGCGGCCGTGGCCGACGGCCCGGTGACGCTGCGCGGCGCGCTCGTCTCGCGGGACTCGGCGCTGATGCGCGCGGCCCTGGAGTCGCTCGGCGCCCGGTTCGAGGACCTGCCCGACGGCGGCCTGCGGGTGCACCCCCTCCCCCTCGGGAAGCCGCTGGAAGGAGAGGTCGAGGTGGACTGCGGCCTGGCCGGCACGGTCATGCGGTTCGTGCCCTTCGTGGCGGCGCTGCGCCTCGGCCGGGTGCGCTTCGACGGCGACGCCGGCGCGCGGGTCCGCCCGATGGCCCCGGTGATCGACGCCCTGCGCCGGCTGGGCGTGACCGTCCACGAGGAGGGCGAGCCGGGCCTGCTCCCCTTCACCGTCCACACCCCGCCGGACGCCGCCACCGTGGCCGGTGGGCCCCGGGCGTCCGAGGACGGGGCCGCCGGGGCGCACTCCCCCGCGGCGCCGGTCCCCGAGGCGGCCGTGGACGCCGGCGCCTCCTCCCAGTTCCTCTCCGGCGCGCTGCTGGCCGCCGCGGCGATGCCCCGCGGCCTGCGGCTGCGGCACACCGGGGCCACCGTGCCCAGCCCCGAGCACGTGGGCATGACCGTGGCCGTCCTGCGCTCGCTCGGCGTGCGGGTGGAGCAGCCCGACGCGACGTCCTGGACCGTGGCGCCCGGCGGGATCGCCGCGCACGAGGCCGCGATCGAGCCCGACCTGTCCAACGCCGGCCCGTTCCTGGCCGCGGCCGCCGTCACCGGCGGCTCCGTGACGGTCCCGGACTGGCCGACCCGGACCACGCAGATCGGGGACCGGTGGCGGCGGATCCTGCCGGCGTTCGGCGCGAGCGTGGCCCTGACCGTGGACCGCACGGACCGCTCCCGGGCCGCCCTCACCGTGACCGGCGGGACCCGCCCGGACGGGACTCCCCTCGTGACCGGCGCGCGCGACGTCGCGGACACGGCCGAGCTCGCCCCCACGGTGGCGGCGCTCGCCCTCCTCGCGGAGGGGCCCACCCGCCTGACCGGCATCGGGCACCTGCGCGGGCACGAGACGGACCGGCTCGCCGCCCTCGCCGCCGAGTCCGCCCGCTTCGGCGTCGAGGTCGACGAGCAGGCGGACGCCCTCGGCTTCCCCGGCACGGACGCCTCGGGACCCCTGACGCCCGCCGTGGCGCAGACCTACCACGACCACCGGATGGCGACGTTCGCCGCCGTCGTCGGGCTGCGGGTGCCGGGCACCGCCGTGGTGGACGTGACCACCACCGCCAAGACCATGCCGGACTTCCCGGCGATGTGGACGTCCCTGGTGGCCCCGGCCGCCGGCGCAGACGAGGCGGGGGCGCTCTGATGGGCCGCCGCGTGGACCCCAGCGCGTGGGACGAGTCGGACGTACGGGTGCGCCCGTCCAAGCGGGGCACCCGGCCCCGCACCAAGGAGCGCCCCAAGCACGAGGACGCCGTCGTGGGCATGGTGACCACCGTGGACCGCGGCCGGTACACCGTGGTGCTGCCGGAGCGGTTGGACGAGCGGATCACCGCCATGCGGGCCCGCGAGCTGCGCCGCACGCCGATCGCCACGGGCGACCGCGTGGCCGTGGTGGGCGACCTCTCCGGCGACGAGGGCACCCTCGCGCGCGTGGTCCGCGTGGAGGAGCGCTCCACGGTGCTGCGCCGCTCGGCCGACGACTCGGACGAGGTGGAGCGCGTGGTGGTGGCCAACGCGGACCTGCTGGTCATCATGGTGGCCGCCGCCAACCCGGAGCCGCGCACCGGCTTCATCGACCGCGCCCTGGTGGCCTGCTACGACGCCGGCATCCACCCGGTGCTGCTCATCACCAAGACCGACCTGCGCGACCCCGCCGCCCTCGTGGCGCACTACGAGTCGCTCGACCTGGAGGTGATGACCTCCGGGGCCGCCGTGTTCGAGGCCGAGACCGGGGACACCGCCCTCGACGGGGCGCTCGTAGCCCGGGTGGCCGAGCGCCTCCAGGGGCACACGAGCGCGTTCGTCGGCCCGTCCGGCGTGGGCAAGTCCACCCTGCTCAACGCCCTCACCGGCGCCGAGCGGGCCACGGGGCACGTCAACGCCGTCACCGGCCGCGGCCGGCACACCTCCTCCTCGGCGCTCGCCCTGCCGCTCACGGACGACGACGGCGCCCCGCTGGCGGACACGTGGGTGGTGGACACCCCCGGCATCCGCTCGTTCGGGCTCGGCTGGGTGGACCCGGACCGGGTGGTGGAGGCGTTCGACGACCTCGCCGGCGGCCTCGCCGACTGCCCGCGCGGCTGCGCCCACACGGCCGACTCCCCCGGCTGCGGCCTGGACGGCTGGGTGGCCGCCGGCCACGCGGGGCCCTCCGGGGCCGCCCGCCTGGCCTCGCTGCGGCGCCTGCTGGGCAACCGGCTGGGCCCGGCCGGCGCGGAGGATTCCGCGTCGTCCGAGGACTGAGCCGGGCGCGCGGTATAGCGTGGGCGCCATGGAGCGACCTGAGAACCCTGCGAACCGCGGCCGCGACCTCACCGAGGACCTGCGGCTGGCCCACATGCTGGCGGACAACGTGGACTCGATCACGATGTCCCGGTTCAAGGCCCAGGACCTGGAGGTCAGCACCAAGCCGGACCTGACGCCCGTCACGGACGCGGACCGCGCCGCCGAGGAGTCCATCCGCTCCACCCTCTCCCGGGCCCGGGCGCGGGACGGGATCGTGGGCGAGGAGTTCGGCGGCTCCCTCAGCCGCTCCGGGCGCCAGTGGGTCGTGGACCCCATCGACGGCACCAAGAACTTCGTGCGCGGCGTGCCCGTGTGGGCCACGCTGATCGCGCTGCTCGTGGACGGCGAGCCCGTGGTGGGCGTCGTCTCCGCCCCCGCGCTGCACCGCCGCTGGTGGGCCGCCGCGGGCCAGGGCGCCTTCGCCGGCACCTCGCTCACCCGCGCCCAGCGGATCTCCGTCTCCGGAGTGGACGACGTGGCGGACGCCTCCCTGTCCTTCTCCTCGATCGAGGGCTGGCGCGAGCGCGGCGCGATCCGCGAGTTCCTGCAGCTCACCTCGGACGTGTGGCGGGTGCGCGGCTTCGGCGACTTCTGGTCCTACATGCTCGTCGCCGAGGGCGCCGTGGACGTCGCCGCCGAGCCCGAGCTGGAGCTGCACGACATGGCCGCGCTCGTGCCGATCGTGCGCGAGGCCGGCGGCCGCTTCACCTCGCTCGACGGCGAGGACGGCCCGTTCGGCGGCCACGCCCTGGCCACCAACGGCCTGCTGCACGAGGACGTCCTCGCGCGGCTGCGCCCGTCCGGCGGCGGCGAGGACTGATGCGCGCGCCGGGCGTGCGCGGCGCCGTCGCCCTCGGCGGTGCCGCCGGCGTGGTGGCCGGCAGCACGGCGATGGAACTGGTCGGCGTCGGCGGCCTCCTGGCCCTGGCGGGGCGGGACGGCGGGGTCGGGCTGGGCCCCGTGGCCGCGCTCGCCTTCGCCGCGCTCCCCCTGGCCGTGGTGAACGTGCTCGGCTCCTTCCTGCTCGGCCTGCTCCTGGCCCGCTCGCGGCACGCCGGCCTGGACCGGCGGCCGGCGCTCGTGGCCGGCCTGGGCACCGGCTTCCTGGGCTCCTTCACCACCATCGCGACGGCGGCGGCCGTGTTCCTCCTGACGCCCCTGGAGGCCGGCTGGTCCGCGATCGCCGCGTCCTCCGGGGTGGGCGGGTTCCTGTCCGCGACGGCCGGCCTGCTCCTGCCGCCCCTGGCACTGCTGGCGCTCGTGGCCGCGCTCTCGACGGCGGCCGCGGTCCTGGGCCTGCGGCTCGGCGGCGCGCCCGCCCGCGGCGCTGACGCCGAGGCCCGGGTCGACGGGGTGGCCTCTGACGGCACGGCGGCGGGCGGGGTGCCGGCATGAGCCCGGCGCTGATGGGGGCGTCCCCGTGGGAGTGGGTCCTCGGCCTCGCCGTGCTGGCCGCCGGCGGCGCCCTGGGCGCCCTGCTGCGCCTGACGCTGCAGGAGCACCTGCCCCGCCGGGGCGTGCTTGCGGCGAACACCCTCGCCGCCGGCGTGCTCGGCTTCAGCCTCGCCCTGGCCCTGCCGTCCCTGGTCTACGCGAGCGGCCTCGCCGGGGACCCGCTCGGCGCCGCGGGCCTGCTCGTGGCGAGCCTGACCGCCGGGTTCTGCCTCGCGCTGGGGACGTGGTCCACGGTGGCCGGGCAGGCGGCGGACGCGGTCCTGGCCGGCCGCTGGGGCGCGGCGGGCCGGATCTGGGCCGCGCACCTCGGGCTCGGCCTGCTCGCCGCCGCGGCGGGATGGGGCCTGGGGCTCGGCGCCCGCCTGCTGCTGGCCTGAGGCCCCCCGGGCACGACGAAGGCCCCGGGACGTGACGTCCCGGGGCCTTCGCAGGTGGTGAGTGGAGCCGGCGGGAATTGAACCCGCGTCCGATGAGGTGTTGCCAGGTCTTCTCCGGGCGCAGTCTGCTATGGGTGTTGCTCGGCCCTGTCCGTCCCGCAGACGGGCGGACAACCCGGGCCCAGTCGGATTGATGTCGGCATCACGACCCCCGACAAGGGTGATGCCCAGTGGCTATCTAGATGACGCCAGGGTCCGGGACGACAGCATTCCCGGGCTGACGGACTCGATCACTGATCAGGCAGCGAGAGCGAAGTCAGTGCGCTTGGATTCGGCACTTATTGGTTTGCAGAGAGCGTTTGACGAGATGACTCTGCATCCTCGGCCCGCTTCTCCCGACGCGACACACACCGTCGAAACCGATCGGCCCCTTGGGGGCGACTCCTCTATGAGGTTGTCAATCACCACTGCAGGCGAGGGGCGCGCGGCCCGCCGGTCCTGAAACCGGCCCTGCGAGAGATACAACGTAGCACACCCGGTCCGCATTCCCCACGGGCATTCTCCGCGGTCGCCAGGGGCCGCGGAGACCCTGTTCCGGGGCGGGGGCGGGGGCGGGCCTCAGGCGACGCCGGCGCGGCGGTTGCGGATCCGCATGGCGCGCTGGGCCTCGCGGTTGTCCTGCTGCTCGCGCAGCTTGTGGCGCTTGTCGTACTCGCGGTTGCCGCGGGCGACGCCGATCTCCACCTTCACGCGCCCGTTCAGGAAGTACAGGGACAGCGGGACGATGGTCAGGCCCGGGTCCTGGATCTGGCGGGAGATCTTGGTGAGCTCGGCGCGGTGCAGCAGCAGCTTGCGTCGCCGGCGGGCGGCGTGGTTGGTCCAGGAGCCGTTGAGGTACTCCGGGATGTACACCTGCTCGAGCCACAGCTCGTCCCGGTAGAACACGGCGAACCCGTCCACCAGGGAGGCCTTGCCCTCGCGCAGGGACTTCACCTCGGTGCCCGTCAGCACGAGGCCGGCCTCGTAGACGTCGAGGATCGTGTAGTCGTGCCGGGCCTTCTTGTTGTTGGCGATCACCTGGCGCTCACCCGGGGCCGGCTGCTTGACGGCCTTGCCCTTGCTGTTCTTGCCCATGGTCTCGCTCCTCTCATGCCACGGCAGACGGCCGCGCCCGGAATCGGGCGCGGCCGTCCACTCTACCGGGTCAGTCCAGCTCGGCGCCGGTGAGGTCGCGGACCTGCTCCTCGGAGACGCCGGGGGCGGTCTCCACGAGCCGCAGGCGCGGCTGCTCGGGGGTGCCGACGACGTCGATCACGGCCAGGTCCGTGATGATGCGGTCCACCACGGCGCGGCCGGTCAGCGGCAGCGTGCACTGGTCCACGATCTTGGGGGTGCCGTCCTTGGAGACGTGGTCCATCATCACGATCACGCGGCCGGCGCCGTGCACGAGGTCCATGGCGCCGCCCATGCCCTTGACCATCTTGCCGGGCACCATCCAGTTGGCGAGGTCGCCGGCGGAGGAGACCTCCATGCCGCCCAGGACGGCGACGTCGATCTTGCCGCCGCGGATCATGCCGAAGCTCAGCGCGGAGTCGAAGAAGGACGCCCCGGGGTTCACGGTGACGGTCTCCTTGCCCGCGTTGATCAGGTCCGGGTCCACCTCGTCCTCGGCGGGGTACGGCCCGGTGCCGAGGATGCCGTTCTCGGACTGCAGCACCACGCTGCGCCCGGCCGGGATGTGATTGGGGATCAGGGTGGGCATGCCGATGCCGAGGTTGACGTAGGCGCCGTCCGGCAGCTCCTGGGCCGCGCGGGCGGCCATCTGGTCCCGGCTCAGGCCCTCGGGCCGCTCGGTGCTCTGCTCGCTCATCAGGACTCCTCCCCCGCCGCGCGGACGGTGCGCTTCTCGATCCGCTTCTCGATGTCCGTGCCGACCTCCACGATCCGGTGGACGAACACGCCGGGCAGGTGCACCTCGTCCGGGTCGATCTCCCCGGGCTCGACGAGCTCCTCCACCTGGGCGATGCACACCCGTCCGGCCATGGCCGCGGGCGGGCCGAACTGGCGGGTGGCCTTGCGGAACACGAGGTTGCCGTGCCGGTCGCCCTTCCACGCGTGCACCAGGGAGACGTCCGTGACGATGGACTGCTCGAGCACGTAGGTCTGCTCCTCGGCGGGGGCCTGGCTCACGTAGCCCTCGCCGAGCACGAACGTGTCCGTGGGCTTGGCGGCGGAGGACTTCACCACGTTGCCCTCGGCGTCGTAGCGCATGGGCAGGCCGCCCTCGGCCACCTGGGTCCCGACGCCGGAGCGCGTGTAGAACGCGGGGATGCCGGCGCCGCCGGCGCGCAGCTTCTCCGCCAGGGTGCCCTGCGGGACGAGCTCCACCTCGAGCTCGCCCTCGAGGTACTGGCGGGCGAACTCCTTGTTCTCCCCCACGTAGGAGGAGGTCATCTTGCGGATGCGGCCGGCCCCGAGCAGGATGCCCAGGCCCCAGCCGTCCACGCCGCAGTTGTTGGAGACCACGGACAGGTCCGCGGCGCCCTGCTCGAGGAGGGCCTCGATGAGCTGGATGGGGTTGCCGGAGAGGCCGAACCCGCCGACGGCCAGGGACGCGCCGTCCGGCACGTCCGCCACCGCCTCGGCCGGGGTGGCCACGGTCTTGTCGAGCGCCATCGCTGGGGCTCCCTTCGTCTCGGTGGTGTCAGGTTCTCTCGCCGGCCCGGGGCGGGCCGGCGGGGTGCTCAGGTGGCGGCCCAGCCGCCGTCGAGGGAGTAGGACGAGCCGGTGGCCACGGCCGCCGCGTCGGAGGCGAGCCACACCGCGAGCGTGGCCACCTCCTCGGGCTCGGCCAGGCGCTTGACGGCCGAGTGGGCCAGGAACACCTGGTCCAGGACCTCCTCCTCCGAGATCCCCCGGCTGGCGGCCTGGTCCGCCACCTGCTTGTCCACGAGCGGGGTGCGCACGTAGCCGGGGTTGATGCAGTTGGCGGTGACGCCGTGGGGCCCGCCCTCGAGGGCCGTCACCTTGGTCAGCCCCTGGAGGCCGTGCTTGGCGGCCACGTAGGCGCTCTTGAACGGGGAGGCCACGAGTCCGTGCGCCGAGGAGAGGTTGATGATCCGGCCGAAGCCGCGCTCGTACATGCCCGGCAGCACGGCGCGGGTGAGCAGGAACGGGGCCTCGAGCATGAGGCGGTGGATCAGGCGCCAGTCCTCCGGGACGAACTCCTCCACGGGGTTGATGCGCTGGATGCCCGCGTTGTTCACGAGGATGTCCGTGTCCAGGGACAGGTCCTCGAGCGCGGCCACGTCGGAGAGGTCGGCGGCCCAGACGTCGCCGCCGACCTCCTCGGCCACGGCGCGCGCGGTGGCCTCGTCGCGATCGGCCACGGTGACCGTGGCCCCGGCCCCCGCGAACGCGCGGGCGATCGCGGCGCCGATGCCGGAGGCGCCGCCGGTGACGACGGCGCGGCGGCCGTCCAGGCTGAGTGTCGTTCCTGCCATGGTGCTGTGCTCCTCGTCAGGGGTGGGGTCGGGGGTCGAAGGCGGAGGGTCCGCCGGCGCCCCGCGGGGGCGGGACGCCGGCGGACGTCAGCGGAAGAGGATCAGGGCCTCGCCCTGTCCGCCGCCGCCGCACAGGGAGACGGCCGCGCGGCCGCCGTCGCGGCGGTCCAGCTCGAGGGCCGCGTGCAGGGCCAGGCGGGCGCCCGAGGCGCCGATCGGGTGGCCCAGGGCGATGGCGCCGCCGTGGACGTTGGTCTTCTCCAGCGGGTAGTCGAGGTCGCGCAGGGACTGCACGGCCACGGCGCCGAAGGCCTCGTTGATCTCGATGAAGTCGAGGTCCGCCACCTCCCAGCCCTGCTTGGCCACGGCCGCCTTGATGGCGTCCGAAGGCTGGGAGTGCAGCTGGGAGCTGTCCGGGCCGGCGGTCTGGCCGGGGGCGCCCACGGCCGCCAGGATCGTCAGCCCCTTCTCCTCGGCGTACGCGCGGGAGGTCACCACGAGCGCGGCCGCGCCGTCGGAGAGCGGGGAGGAGTTGCCGGCGGTGATGGTGCCGTCCTTCGCGAACGCCGGGCGCAGGCCGCCGAGGGACTCCGCGGTGGTGTCCGGGCGTACGCCCTCGTCCTGGGAGACGACCAGCGGCTCGCCCTTGCGCTGCGGGATCTCGACCGGGGCGATCTCGCCGTCGAACACGCCCTCGGCCTGGGCCTGGGCGGCCCGCTGGTGCGAGGACGCCGCCACCTCGTCCTGCTGCTCGCGGGAGATGGTGCGCTCCCCGTTGCCGGACTCGGTCAGCTCGCCCATGGCCTCGTGGCTCAGGGAGTCTGTCAGGCCATCCCAGGCCACGGAGTCCAGGAGGGTGGAGGGGCCGTACTTGAAGCCCTTGCGGGCCCCGGGCAGCAGGTGCGGCGCGTTGGTCATGGACTCCTGGCCGCCGGCCACCACCACGGAGGCCTCCCCCAGGCGGATGAGCCGGGCGGCGTCGATCATGGCGGTGAGGCCGGAGAGGCACACCTTGTTGATCGTCATGGCGGGCACGCTCCACGGGATGCCCGCGGCGAGGGCGGACTGGCGGGCCGGGTTCTGCCCGGCGCCGGCCTGGACCACCTGGCCCATGTAGACCATGTCCACGTCCTCGCCGGCCACGCCCGCGCGCTCGAGGGCGTGGCGGATGGCGTGCGCGCCCAGGTCCACGGCGCTGCTGCCGGCCTGCTGGGAGAGCAGGCGGGTGAACGGCGTGCGGGCGCCGCCCACGATCACGGCGTCGGTGGGCTGGGGCTGGGGCAGCTGCGCGGTCATGGGGGTCCTCCTGGGATCCGGGATTCGGTTCATGGCGATTCACTCAGTCGAAGTCTATGGTCCGGGTCACACCCGGGGCCACCGGCCCCGGGCGCGACCCGCACCGGTCAGGCCAGGCCCATCAGGGACACGGCCGCGACCAGGGCGGCCACCACGAGCACCGGGATCGCCAGGGTCACGGCGAACACGTCCTTGTAGGACTGGCGATGCGTGAGGCCGCAGACGATCAGCAGGGTCACGACGGCGCCGGAGTGCGGCAGCGTATCGATGCCGCCGGCGGCCATCGCGGTGAGGCGGTGCATGATCTCCAGGCTCGTGCCCTCGGCCTCGGCCATCTGGCGCAGCTGCGGGCCGAGCGCGTTCAGGGCGATGGTCATGCCGCCCGAGGACGAGCCCGTGATGCCGGCCGTGGCCGAGGTGGCGATCACCGAGGTCGTGAGCGCGTTCGTGCCCAGGTTCATGACGCCGTCGCGGATCACCGCGAACGCGGCCACCGAGGCGACGACGGCGCCGTAGCCGACCTCCGAGCCCACCGAGAAGATCGGCAGCATGGACTGGCGGGTGCCCTCGTACATGGCCTGCTTGAGGTCTTCGAAGCGCTTGAGGTGCAGCGCGATGATCAGCATGATCGCCACGGTGATGGCGGTGGTCACGGCCCAGATGCCGGCGCGCGAGGAGTACGCGATGCCGCCGTAGGTCTCCTGCTGCAGGAAGGACCAGTCCATCGCCGGGAAGATCACGAGCGTGCAGAGGAAGTTCACGCCGATCACGGTGAGCAGCGGCAGGAAGGGCAGCACGCGGCCGGTCGGCTGCATGCGCGCCTCCACGCCGATGCCGCCGCCGGCGGAGGCGTGCCCGGCCGGGGTGTCGTTGCGGGCGTCCGAGAAGGACTCCCCCGCCGCCACGAGGCGACGGCGCCGCGTCTCGAGCCAGGCCATGCCGAGGCCGAAGATCATCAGGGCGCCGACCGTGCCGACCACCGGTGCCGCGTACGGGCCGGTGTCGAAGAACTGACCGGGGATGATGTTCTGCACCTGCGGCGAGCCCGGCAGGGCGGTCATGGTGAACGTGAAGATGCCCAGGGCGATGGTGCCGGGGATCAGGCGGCGCGGGATGTCGCCCACGCGGAACAGCTCACGGGCGATCGGGTAGATCACGAACGCCACCACGAACAAGCTGATGCCGCCGTAGGTCATGAGGGCGGACGTGATCACCGTGGCGGCGATCGCCGAGCGGGTGCCGATCCACCCGGTGACGGTGCGGGCGATCGACTCGGCGAAGCCCGTGACGGTCATGAGCAGGCCGAAGATCGCGCCGGTGAGGAACAGCGGGAAGAAGCTGCCCACATAGTTCGCCATGGCCGGCATGAACACCTCGGTGTACGCCGGGAGGATGGGCGCGCCCGAGAACAGCAGGGCGACCACGGAGGCGATCGGGGCGGCGAGGATCACCGGCATGCCGCGGTAGGCGAGCGTGATGAGGGTGACCAGGGACAGGATGATGCCCAGGATTCCGAGGAGCATGGGGGTCCTTCGGGACGGGGGCCCGGGGGCGGGCCCGCGGACGGCGGGATGACGCTCCCGTCACGACGCCGCGCGCCGCCTCGGGAGGCCTCCAGCCTGGCCCACCGCCTGTGGCGGGCGCCACAGTGGGAACGTCAATCCGGGCGGTCCCCCGTTGTGGGATCCCACAACGGACGGGCGGCGAGCACCCACCGCAGCTCCACGATCGTGTCCGCCGCGTGCGGGTCGTGGCCCGTCAGGTCCCGGTAGCGCCGTAGCCGGTGGCGCAGCGTGTTCTCGTGCACCGGGATGGACGCGGCCGCCGCCGAGGCGGAGAGCCCGTGGTCCAGGTAGGCCTGGAGCGCCTCCAGGATCGGGGCGGCGAAGTCCCCGGCCTCGCGCAGCGGCTCCAGGTGCCGGGCCACCAGCAGGTCCGTGGTCTGCGGGCTCTCGGTGACGGCCGCCCGCCAGCCCAGGCGCTCCCGGTCCACGACGCCGGTCAGGCCGGTGGCCTCGGCGGCCTCCAGCACCTGGCCGGCGGCGCGGAACGAGTCCGTCAGGGCCTCCAGCGGCGCGGGCTCCCCCAGCGCGAGCACGGTGACGTGCCCGGCGAGGCACGCCTCGCCGCGGGTGGCCGCCGGGCCGGGCCAGGACGCGGCGGGGCCGATCTCGGGGACCGCCAGGCCCACCACGTCGTGGCCGCGCGGGGCGGTGAGCAGGCGCAGGCCCCGCTCCCGGGACCACGCGTGCAGCGGGCCCTTATACACAT
>NZ_JANQCJ010000001.1:0-53511 GCF_024723355.1 Micrococcus sp. HG099
GCTCGGCGAGGGCCCAGGCGGCGTCGCGCATCATCGCCGGGCCGCGGCCGGCGGCCAGCAGCGGTGCCTCGGCCGCGCGCACCGCGGATCCGGCGACCGCGACGCGGCGCAGCTCCTCGACGCTCATGCCCCGTCCTCCCCCGCCCGGCGCTCGGCCACCACGTAGGCGGCGGCCACGTCGCCGTCGTGGCTCAGGGACAGGTGCCAGTGCGTGATGCCCTGCGCCTCGGCCTGGGCCTGCACGGTGCCGGTGAGGTGCACGGTGGGGCGGCCGTCGCCGTGGTCCGGGCGCGGGATCCAGCAGTGGTGCCACATCATCCCGGGCGGGGCGCCCATCGCCTTGGCGATCGCCTCCTTCGCGGCGAACCGCGCGGCCAGCGAGCGCAGGGGCAGGTCCCGCTCGTCCTCCGTGAACAGGCGCTCGCGCAGGGCGGGCGTGCGCTCCAGCTGCGCCCGGAACCGCGGCACGTCCACCACGTCCATCCCGACTCCCACGATCATGCCGGACCCTCTCCTCGTGCCGGGGCCGCGGGCGTCGCGGCGGCGGGGGCGGCCGAGACGGCCCCAGCGGGACCGGCGGCGCCGGCCTCGGCGCCCACCGGCTGGCCGCGCAGCCGCTTGGCCAGGTCCAGGGGCCACTGCAGCACGCCGGGCAGCTCCTGGTCGCAGCCGGGGGTCGCCATTGTCTTGCCGTAGGCGAGCACCCCGTAGGCGCCGTGGCGCACCCGGCCCCACCGGTCCAGCCCGGCGTCGAACGCGAACATGGACACCCGGCCCTCCTGGGGCGTCCAGCACCGCTCGACGAGCAGCCGCGAGCGCTCCAGGTGCTGGTGGAACGTGAGCACGCCGAGGTGCTCCAGGCCGAGCTCGCGCATGCGGGCGGCGGCGTGCATCGCCTCGCCCTGGGTGGTGAGCGGGTCGGGAGCGAAGCACTCCACGCTCACGCCGGCCAGGCGCGGGTCCCGCCGCTCCTCGGGGCCGCACAGGCGCTCGTGGCCGTCCGGGCCGAGGTGCGCGGAGACGAACAGGCGGTCGGCGACGCCGTCGGCGGCCAGCTCGATCGCGGCGTCGTACACCCGGGGCTGGCTGTAGAGCACCAGCAGGGCGTCCACGCGCTCCGGGTCGTCCGGGCGCGGGGAGGTCACGGCGTGCGCGGCCCAGCCGACCCCGAACGCCAGGGCGAGGGCGGCGGTGCCCGCCGCGGCGGACAGCAGGGCCCGCACCCCGCGCGGCACGCCTCGCGCGCCGCGCCGGGCGCGCGCCCGGTCCGAGCCCTCGCTCATGCGCCCTCGGGGACCTGCCGCAGGATCACGGTGGAGCGGGCGGGCACCTCGAGCACCTCGCCGGCGCGCACGCGCGGGCGGGATCCGCTGGGGGCCACGTGGGACGAGGTGTCCACCACGACCTCCCATGTCTCCGGGAAGAGCGGGCCGGGCAGGGTGTAGGGCACCGGCTCCCACCAGGCGTTCATGAGCACGTAGAAGTCGCGGTAGGGCCCCTCCTCGTCCTCGTCCCCGCGGGTGAGGGTGTGCCCGTTGAGGTAGAAGCCGATCGACCGGGCCTCGGCGCCCCAGTCGTCCTCCGTCTTGGCGGTCGCGTCCGGCTCGAGCCACACGATGTCCGGCAGGGGCGCCTCGACGTCGCGGGCCGCGGGGCGACCGTCGAAGTGGTGGCGGCGGCGGAACACCGCGTGGTCATGGCGCAGCGCGATCAGGTCGCGGGTGAACGCCACGAGCGAGTCGTCCACCGCGGACCAGTCGATCCAGGAGATCTCGTTGTCCTGGCAGTACACGTTGTTGTTGCCGCCCTGGGTGCGGCCCAGCTCGTCGCCGTGGCTGATCATCGGCACGCCCTGGCTCACCAGCAGGGTGGCCAGGAAGTTGCGCTGCTGACGGGCCCGCAGGGTGAGGACCTCGGGGTCGTCGGTCTCCCCCTCCACGCCGCAGTTCCAGGACCGGTTGTGGGAGTCGCCGTCGTTGTTGCCCTCACCGTTGGCCTCGTTGTGCTTCTCGTTGTAGGAGACGAGGTCGCGCAGCGTGAAGCCGTCGTGGGCCGTGACGAAGTTCACCGAGGCGCCCGGGCTGCGCCCGTCACCCTCGTAGAGGTCCGCGGAGCCGGTCAGGCGGGTGGCGAACTCGCCGAGCGTGCCGGGCTCGCCGCGCCAGAAGTCGCGGACGGTGTCCCGGTACATGCCGTTCCACTCGGACCAGATGCCCGGGAAGTTGCCCACCTGGTAGCCGCCCCAGCCCACGTCCCACGGCTCGGCGATGAGCTTGACCGTGCGCAGCACCGGGTCCTGGCGGACCACGTCGAAGAACGCGGAGAACATGTCCGGGCCCTGCTCGCCCTCCACCCGGGTCAGGGTGGTGGCCAGGTCGAAGCGGAAGCCGTCCACATGCATCTCCGTGACCCAGTGCCGCAGCGAGTCCATGACCAGCTGGAGGGCCTTGGGGCTGGACAGGTCCACGGAGTTGCCGGTGCCGGTGTAGTCCATGTAGTGCCGCTCGTCGCCCTCGACGAGGTGGTAGTAGCCGGCGTTGTCGAGCCCGCGCATGCTCAGCATGGGGCCCTTGTCGTTGCCCTCCGCGGTGTGGTTGTACACCACGTCGAGGATCACCTCGAGGCCGGCCGCGTGGAGGTCCTTCACCATCTGCTTGAACTCGCGCACCTGGCCGCCGACCTCCCGGGAGGCGGCGTAGGCGGCGTGGGGCGCGAAGAAGCCGAGCGTGTTGTAGCCCCAGTAGTTGCTCAGGCCCTTCTCCTGCAGGGTGGCGTCGTCCACGAACTGGTGGACCGGCATCAGCTCGACGGCGGTCACCCCCAGGTCCGTGAGGTGGCGCACGACCTCGGGGTGCGCCATGCCGGCGTAGGTGCCGCGCAGCTCCTCGGGCACCGCCGGGTGCAGCTTCGTCATGCCCTTCACGTGGGTCTCGTAGATCACGGTGTCCGCGAGCGCGACGCTGGGCGGCGCGTCCTCGCCCCAGTCGAAGTCGTCGTCGGTGACGACGCCGAGCATGGTGGTCCCCAGGTTGTCCGAGGTGTCCATGCGGTCCGGCTCGTCGAAGTCGTAGGAGTGGTGCTGCTGGCCCCACTCGTGCTCGCCGGCGAACGCGCGGGCGTACGGGTCCACGAGGATCTTCGCCGGGTTGTGCCAGAGGCCGCGGGAGGGGTCCCAGGGGCCGGTCACGCGGTAGCCGTAGCGCTGGCCGTGCCCGACGCCGGCCACGTGGACGTGCCACGTGGTGCCGTGGCGCTCCACGACGGGCAGGCGGGTCTCGACGCCGTCCTCGTCCACCAGGCACAGCTCGACCGACTCCGCCTCGCGGGCCAGCGCGACGGCGAAGTTCGTTCCGGTCTCGTCCACCGTGGCCCCGAGGGGGTACGGCTGGCCGATGTCCACAGTGTGCATGACTCTCCGAGGGGTCGTTCGACGGGGCCCGACCATCGGGCTCCCTCCGGGAGTCTACTGGGGCGTAGGGGCACGGACCCGGGCCGGCGCCGGCCAGGCCTGGCCCGGCCGGCGGGCGGCGTGGCCGGGGCCTCAGCCCAGGCGCGTGCCGCCCACGGCCGTGTGGGCCGCCCCCGCGGCGGCCCGGCCCGCCGAGCCTCCCGGGCGCCCGGCGGTGCCGGACAGGGACATGGCCGCGCGCAGCACCGCCGTCTGACGTGGCCAGACCTCGTTCGCGCCGGCCGCCCAGTACGGGCGCCCCACGAAGGTGAACGCCATGGCCCGGGAGCCGTCCCGGCTGGACACGGCGAGCGAGGCGGAGCCGAATCCGCCGCCGTCGTGGCCGTAGAGCACCTCGCCGGCGCGGACGGGGTCCGGGACCTGGAAGATCCCGTAGCCGTAGGCGGCCGCCCGGGCGGCGCCCACCGGGGTGACCATCGCGTCCACGGAGGCCTGGCCGACCAGACGGCCCCGCATCAGGGCCTGGTAGAAGCGCACGACGTCCCCGGCCGTGGCGTTGACGGCCGCGGCGCCGGCGAACACGGACTGGTCGATCGTCTGCAGCCGCATGGTCTGCCCGGGCCGGACGGCGGCGTCCTCCATCTCGGCGCCCCGCACCAGGGCGCCCTCCTCCAGGCGCGTGCGGTGCATGCCCGCCGGGCGGAAGACACGGTCGCGGATGAGGGAGGACAGCGGACGGCCCGCCGCCGCCTCGACCATGAGCTGGGCGACGACGTATCCCGTGTTCGAGTAACCCCAGTCGGTGCCGGGCTCGAACCACCAGCCGTCCTGCTTCGCCAGCTCCACCAGCTCACGCGGCGGGTAGGAGCGGGCGACGACGTCGCGCACGTGCTCCAGGGGCAGGTCCCACAGCGACACGTGGTCCATCAGCACCCAGACGGCGTCGGGCATCCCTGAGGTGTGGTTGAGCAGCTGGCCGAGCGTCACGGACTCGCGGCCGGGCCACAGCCCGGGCAGGACCTCGCCGATCGTGGAGTCCAGGCGCAGGGTGCCCCGCTCGATCTCCTGGAAGGCCACGGTGGCGGTCATGGCCTTGGTCACGCTCGCCACGCGGGCCACGGACTGCGGACGCGCCGGGGCCGGGGAGGCCGTGGAACGGCGCCCCGCGGCGAGCTCCACGAGTCCGGCGGGGCTCGCGGCCGCGCAGACGGCGCCCGCCACCGGCCACTGCACGAGTGCCTCGAGCGCGGCCTGCAGGGCGGCGCTGTCCGGGGTGCGGGAGGACCGCGCGGAGGGTGCAGCGGCCGCGGGGGCGCTGAGGCCCGCGGGCAGGGCGAGACAGGCCGCACCGGCGGCCAGCCCCTGGGTCAGACGGCGACGGGAGGTGGACATGGGCGGGCTCCTCGGGATCGGTGGGGGTGGAAGGCCACGGCGCCCATGGCGACCGTGACGTGGATCACCCTACCGCCCTGGCCGGCCACGCTCCTGCGGGACGGCTCGGGCCCGGCCGCCGAACGGCGACCGGGCCCGGGGCGAGGCCGCGGCGGCCTCAGCGGCGGAGGATCACTCCACCGTCACGGACTTGGCGAGGTTGCGCGGCTGGTCTACGTCGTAGCCCTTGGCGGAGGCCAGCTCGAGGGCGAAGATCTGCAGCGGCACGGTGGTGAGCAGCGGCATGAGCATCGGCTGGGTCTCCGGGACCTCGATGACGACCTCGGCGTGGCTGCGCACGGCCTGGTCGCCGCGCTCGGCCACCACGAAGGTGCGGGCGCCGCGGGCGCGGACCTCCTGGATGTTGGAGACGACCTTGGCGTGCAGGGAGTGCCGGTCCATCGGGGAGGGCATCACCACGAAGACGGCCTGGCCGTCGTCGATCAGGGCGATGGGGCCGTGCTTGAGCTCGCCTGCGGCGAAGCCCTCGGCGTGGATGTAGGCCAGCTCCTTGAGCTTGAGCGCGCCCTCCATGGCCACGGGGTAGCCCACGTTGCGGCCGAGGAAGAGCACCGAGGAGGTGTCCGCCATGGAGCGGGCCAGCTCCTTGACCTGCTCCTTGTCGTCCAGGATCTCCTGGATCTTGCCGGGGATGGCGTGCAGGTCCGCCAGGATGTCCTTGATCTGACCGCTGAACAGCTTCTTGTTCAGCTGCGCCAGGTAGAGGCCCAGCAGGTAGGCGGCGGTGATCTGCGCCAGGAACGCCTTGGTGGAGGCGACGGCGATCTCCGGGCCGGCGTGCGTGTAGAGCACGGCGTCGGACTCGCGCGGGATCGTGGAGCCGTTGGTGTTGCAGATGGACACCGTGCGGGCTCCCTGCTCCTTGGCGTAGCGGACCGCCATGAGGGTGTCCATGGTCTCGCCGGACTGGGAGATGGAGACCACGAGCGTGTTGGGGTCGATGATCGGGTCGCGGTAGCGGAACTCGTGGGAGAGCTCGACCTCGACCGGGATGCGGCACCAGTGCTCGATCGCGTACTTGGCCACCGTGCCGGCGTAGGCGGAGGTGCCGCACGCCAGGACGATGATCTTGTTGACGGCCTTGAGCTCCTCCGGGTCGATGCGCAGCTCGTCCAGCACGAGGACGCCGGCGGCGTCCATGCGGCCCAGCAGGGTGTCCTGCACGGCCTGCGGCTGGTCGTGGATCTCCTTCTCCATGAAGGTCTCGAAGCCGCCCTTCTCCGCGGCGGAGGCGTCCCAGTCCACGGTGAAGCGCTTGCCCTCGGCGGGGTTGCCGGAGAAGTCGGTGATCTCCACGCCCTCGGCGGTGATGGTGACGACCTGGTCCTGCTCGAGCTCGATGGCCTCGCGGGTGAAGTCGATGAAGCCGGAGACGTCGGAGCCGAGGAAGTTCTCGCCCTCGCCCAGGCCCACGACGAGCGGGGAGTTGCGGCGGGAGGCCACCACGCGGTCCGGGTGGTCCACGTGCACGGCCAGCAGGGTGAAGGCGCCCTCGAGGCGCTGGGAGGCCAGCTGCAGGGAGCGGGTCAGGTCCTGGCCGCCGGCGTTGCGGTAGACGTCCGCGAGCAGGTGCGCGGCGACCTCGGTGTCCGTCTCGGAGAGGAACTGTGCGCCCTTGGCCAGCAGCTCCTCGCGCAGCTCGGCGTAGTTCTCGATGATGCCGTTGTGGATCATGGCCAGGCGGCCCTCGTCCGCCACGTGCGGGTGCGCGTTGACGTCGGTGGGCCCGCCGTGGGTGGCCCAGCGGGTGTGGCCGATGCCCACGAGGCCGGTGGGCACGGGGCGCTCCTCGAGCTCCTGGGCGAGGTTGGCGAGCTTGCCCGCCTTCTTGCGGTGGTACAGCTCGCCGCCGTCCACCACGGCGACGCCGGCGGAGTCGTATCCGCGGTATTCGAGTCGACGCAGCCCCTCCATCAGGACGTCGAGAGCGCCGTGCTCACGGGTCGAGGAGGGCTGGCCGATGTATCCGACGATTCCGCACATGCGGACGAGGATACCGGGCGCGGGCCCCTTCCGCTGACGGCGGCCGGGCTCAGGCCGCGCCGGTGCCGAAGCCGTGGGGATGGGCCCGCTGCCAGGCCCACAGGTCGCGCACCATGGCGGTGACGTCGCGCCGGGCCCGCCAGCCGACCTCGGCCCCGACGGCGTCCACCGCCGCGCACGACTCGGCGATGTCCCCGGCGCGCCGCGCCGTCACGCGGCACGGGATCCGCGCCCCGGTGACCTCCTCGAACGCGCGCACCATCTCGAAGACCGTCACGCCCTCGCCGCGGCCGATGTTCCACACCCGCGTCGTCGGCTCCGCCCCGTCCCCGCGGCGCGCCGCGAGCCACGCCAGGGCGGCCAGGTGCGCCTCGGCGAGGTCCATCACATGGATGAAGTCCCGCACGGCGCTGCCGTCCCGAGTGGGGAAGTCCGCCCCGAAGACCTGCAGCTCCGGGTAGGCCCCCGTCGCCACGCGCGCCACGAACGGCATGAGGTTGGCGGGGACGCCGCGGGGGTCCTCCCCCAGCCGGCCGGACGGGTGGGCGCCCACGGGGTTGAAGTAGCGCAGCATCGCCAGGCCCACGCCGTCCGTGGTGGCGCAGACGTCCCGCAGGACCTGCTCGGCCATCAGCTTGGAGCGGCCGTAGGGCGAGACCGGGTCCGTGGGGGCCGCCTCGTCCACGGGGACGGGGGCGCGGTCGCCGTAGACGGTGGCGGAGGAGGAGAACAGCACGGTCCGCGCCCCGGCCGCGAGCGCGGCCGCGGCCACTGCGGCGGTGCCGCCCACGTTGACGTCGTAGTAGTCGGCCGGGCGGCTCAGGGACTCGGCCGGGGACTTCAGGCCGGCGAAGTGCACCATCGCCTCGGGTGCGAAGGCCTCCAGGGCGGCCCGGTAGTCCGCCGGGCAGCGGATGTCGGCGACCACGAGGTCCAGCCGCCGGCCGCCGAGGGCCACGCCGGCGAGCTCGGCCGCCCGCTCGAGCGGCGCCGTCGAGCCGGCCACGAGGCTGTCCAGCACCAGGACGTCGTGGCCGGCCTCGAGCAGGACCACGACGGTGTGGGACCCCAGGTAGCCGGCTCCGCCGGTCACGAGCACGCGCATGGGCCGATCCTATGCCGCCCCCGTGACGCCGCGCCGCGTGCGTCCCCGGGCCGGGCCGAGGCCGGCGCGGCACCATACTGGTGGGGTGAAGGACTCCACCCAGCCCGCGCCGCCGGTTCCCGAGGACCTCGAGGACGACCCGGTCTCGGACCACCACCGCTCCCCCTTCGTGGAGCTCGAGCGCCAGACCTGGGCCCGGCTCGCCACGGAGATGGCCCAGCCGTTCGACCAGGGGGACGTCGAGCGGCTGCGCGGCCTCGGCGAGCACCTGTCCCTGCGCGAGGTGGCGGAGGTGTACCTGCCGCTGTCGCGCCTGCTGAGCATCAACGTGGAGGCCTCCGGGGCGCTGCGCAGCGCGACCAACGCGTTCCTCGGGGAGCGCACGGGGCGCACCCCGTACGTGATCGGCGTGGCCGGCTCGGTCGCCGTCGGGAAGTCGACGACGGCCCGCGTGCTCCAGGAGATGCTGCGCCGCTGGCCCACCACCCCGCGCGTCGAGCTGATCACCACGGACGGGTTCCTGCACCCCAACGCAGTGCTGCAGGAGCGCGGCATCATGGCCCGCAAGGGCTTCCCCGAGTCCTACGACCGCCGGGCGCTGCTGCGCTTCATGGTGGACGTGAAGTCCGGGGCGCAGGAGGTGCGCGCGCCCGTCTACTCGCACATCACCTATGACATCGTCCCGGGCGAGGAGCAGGTGGTGCGCCGCCCGGACGTGCTGATCGTCGAGGGCCTCAACGTGCTGGCCCCGCCGGTGACCCGCGCGGACGGCACGGCCGGGCTCTCCGTCTCGGACTTCTTCGACTTCTCCGTGTACGTGGACGCCCGCGCGGACTGGATCCGCTCCTGGTACATCGAGCGGTTCATGGGCCTGCGCTCGGGCGCGTTCGCGGACCCGCGCAGCTACTTCCATCGCTACGCCACGCTCTCCGACGCCGAGGCGCAGGGCACCGCCGAGTCCATCTGGGACTCCATCAACGGCCCGAACCTGCAGCAGAACGTGCAGCCCACCCGCGGGCGCGCCCGGCTGGTGCTCACCAAGAACGCCCAGCACGAGGTGACCCGCGTGCTCCTGAGGAAGGTCTGAGGCCGGTGGCCCGCCGCGCGCTGCCCGCCGCCGGCCTGGCCGTGCTCGCCGCCCTCGCGGCCGGCTGCTCGCTCTCGGACGGGCAGCCCGCGCCCTCGACGACGACGTCGGCCCCGGCGGCGTCGTCCGCCTCGCCGAGCGGCACGGCCACGGGCCCCGCCCCCTCCTCCGTCGCTCCCGCGGGCGCGCATGCGGACCCGGCCGCCCTGGACGTCGTCGTGAACAAGGCCCGCCCCCTCTCCCCCGTGGACTGGGCGCCGCAGGACCTCGTCCCCGTGCCGGGCTCCGACCTGCCGCTGCGCGCCGAGGCCGCCCGGGCCGCCGGCGGGCTGATCGAGGCCGCCGCCCGGAGCGGGCACGCCCTCAGCACCCTCAGCGCCTACCGCTCCCACGCATACCAGGCGCAGACCTACGGCCACTGGGTGGACGAGCTCGGGCGGCAGGAGGCGGACCGGGTCTCGGCCCGGCCCGGCCACTCCGAGCACCAGACCGGCCTCGCGTGGGACGTGGGCGACCCCGAGTCCCCGCAGTGCCACCTCGAGGCCTGCTTCGGGGACACCGCGGCCGGCCGCTGGGTGGCCGAGCACGCCGCCGAGCACGGGTTCGTGGTCCGCTATCCCGCGGGGGCGGAGCACGTCACGGGCTACGCCCCCGAGCCCTGGCACCTGCGCTACGTGGGCCCCGCCGCGGCGGGCCGGATCGAGGCGGCCGGCGGCGTGCTGGAGACCGCCTGGGGACTGCCCGCGGCACCCGACTACACCGGCTGACCTGGGCGATTCCTGCGGCGACGCAGATCATAGGGACAGGGGCCGGGGCGAGGTCTACACTCGTGCCCATGCTTCAGGGTTTCAAGGAATTCATCATGAAGGGCAACGTCATCGACCTGGCGGTTGCCGTCGTCATCGGCGCCGCGTTCGGCGCCGTCATCAACGCCGTCGTCGACTCGGTCCTCATGCCGCTGATCGCCGCGCTGTTCGCGGCCCCGAGCTTCGACGACTGGCTGGTCCTCGACATCAACGGCGTGCTCGTGAAGTTCGGCGTGGTGCTCACCGCCGTCGTCAACTTCCTGCTCGTCGCCGCCGCCATCTACTTCGCCATCGTCCTGCCGATGAACAAGATGATCGAGCGCCGCAACCGCCGCCTCGGCATCGACCCCGCCGAGGAGGAGGTCCCGGAGGACGTCGCGCTGCTCACCGAGATCCGCGACCTGCTGTCCGCCCAGCGCGGCGGCGCCGCCGGCACCACGCACACCACCCTCTGACCTCTCCGCCCGCCGGACCGCGAAGGGCCCGGGACGACTCCTACGAGTCGTCCCGGGCCCTTCCTCGTGTGGTCCGGCGGCCCTCTTCGATCCGGCGTGCCGGGGGCGGGCTCAGCGCTGCGGCGCGACGTCCGGGTCCCCCCGGTCCCGGTCCAGGCACGGCAGCCACTCCACGGGGGCGCCGTGCCGCTCGCAGACGGGCGCGTCCACCGCGAGGAACGCGGCGCCCCACAGCACGGCGAGCCCCGCCAGCAGCGCCCCGAAGAGGGACCACCGCGGGGGCCGGGGCACCGCCTCCGAGCTCACGGGCGCCCCCTCAGACGTGCAGGCGCAGCTCGCGCTGCACGACGTCGGCCAGCGCCTCGGCCTCGCGGCCGGCGGTCTCCTCGTCCGGGGCCTCGACCATGACGCGCACGACGGGCTCGGTGCCCGAGGGGCGCAGCAGCACCCGTCCGGTCTCGCCCAGCCGGGCCTCGGCCTCGGCGACGGCGGCCTGGACGGCCACGTCCTCGGCGGCCCGGGACTTGTCCACGCCGCGCACGTTCACGAGCACCTGCGGCAGGCGGTCCATCACGGCAGCCAGGGCGGACAGCGGCCGGCCGGTCTCGGCCACGCGGGCGGCCAGCTGCAGGCCGGTGAGCACGCCGTCACCGGTGGTGGCGTGGTCGGAGAAGATCACGTGGCCGGACTGCTCGCCGCCGAGGGAGTAGTCGCCCAGCTTCATGCCGGCCAGCACGTAGCGGTCGCCGACCTGGGTCTCCACGAGCTGCACGCCCTCGCGGCCCATGGCCAGCTTCAGGCCGAGGTTGGACATCACCGTCACCACGAGCGTGTCGTCGCGCAGGACGCCGCGGTCCTTCATGGCCACGGCCATGACGCCCATGATCTGGTCGCCGTCCACCACCTCGCCGCGCTCGTCCACGGCGAGGCAGCGGTCGGCGTCGCCGTCGTGGGCGATGCCCAGGTCGGCGCCGTGCTCGAGCACGGCCGCCTGGAGCTTCTCCAGGTGGGTGGAGCCGTAGCCCTCGTTGATGTTGAGCCCGTCCGGGGACGCGCCGATCACGACGACCTCCGCGCCGGCGTCGCGGAACGCCTCGGGCGAGCAGCCCGCGGCCGCGCCGTGGGCGCAGTCCAGGACGACCTTCAGCCCCTCGAGGCGGTGCGGCAGCGCCTGGAGCAGGTGCACCACGTAGCGGTCCTCGGCGTCGGAGAACACCTTGACCCGGCCCACGTCCGCGCCCTGGGGGCGTCGCGGTTCGACGCCCTCGAGGTGGCGGATGATCTCGTCCTCCTGGGCGTCGGTGAGCTTCTCGCCGCCGCGCGCCAGGAACTTGATGCCGTTGTCCGGGGCCGGGTTGTGGGAGGCGGAGATCATGACGCCGAAGTCCGCCCCCAGGTCCCCCACGAGGTAGGCGGCCGCGGGCGTGGGGAGCACGCCGGCGTCCCACACGTCTACGCCCGAGGACGCCAGGCCCGCCTGGACGGCGGCGGCGATGAACTCCCCGCTGATGCGCGGGTCGCGGGCCACGACGGCGACGGGGCGTCGTCCCGCCTCCAGCGCCTCGGCGCCGAGCACGGGCGCGGCGGCCTGGGCCAGCTGGACGGACAACTCCACGGTGAGGGTCTCGTTGGCCAGGCCACGGACGCCATCGGTTCCGAACAATCTCGACATGATCAGTCAGTGTAGGACCCGCCCCCTGCGGCCTGCATCACGGGGAGGTCACGAAACGGGACCGGGACCGGTAGCATCGGACCGGACGAGTCCGTGCGACCCGCGCCCGCGTGCCTGAGCGCGCCGCCGTCGACGCGGACTCCCGCCCCGAACAGAAGGACCCGCCCCATGCCCGAGCAGTCTCCGACTCCGTCCTCCCGCCCCTGGACGCGCCGCACCGTGCTGGGCGGCACGGGCCTGGCGATCGCGGCCGGCGTCGCCGGGTGCTCCCGGCCCGAGGCGGCCGAGGAGGCCGAGGAGACCGAGGCGGCACCGAAGCGGCTGCCCGCCCCGGACATCCTGACCACCGCGCAGTGGGGCGCCCTGCAGCCCAACTACCATCTGCAGACGCTCGACGAGCGCCCCTCCTACCTGGTCATCCACCACACCACCACGCCGAACGTCACGGACGGCTCCCGCGAGGCGGCCGAGAGCATCGCCAAGATGGTCCAGAACGCCCACATGAGCACGCTGAACGACTGGGGCGACACCGGCCAGCACTTCACCGTCTCCCGCGGCGGCTTCGCCATGGAGGGCCGCCACGGCTCCCGCTACACGCTGGAGCAGGGCCAGACCTTCATGCTGGGCGTCCACGCCCTCGGCTTCAACGCGTACGCCCTCGGGATCGAGTGCGAGGGCCTGTACACGCTGAACCCGCCGCCGCAGAGCCTCTACGCGGGCCTCGTGCCACTGGCCGCCTACATCTGCCAGCAGTACGAGCTGCCGCCCTCGCGCATCATCGGCCACCGCGACGTCACCGCCACCAGCTGCTGCGGCGACGCGTTCTACGGCAAGCTGCCCGTGCTGCGCGAGGACGTCCGCCTGTCCCTGGCCACGGGCGAGTACCACGTCTCCGAGGGCTTCGGCGCGGACAACCTCTTCGACGACGCCCACGTCACCCCGGACTACCTGCAGGAGCAGGGCTACTGAGCCCCTCCCCCGCGTCCCCGCTCGACGACGACGGCGCCCCTCACCGGGATCGGTGAGGGGCGCCGTCGCGTCCGGGGCCGGGCAGGCCGGGGCCGGCTCAGCGCACGCGCGGGAACGAGCCGCCGGAGTCCTCGCCGGTCTCGAACAGCTCCGTGGCCGGGGCGCAGATGTGCGGGTCCGGACGGTGCACGATCCGCTCGTCCTTGTCCGGGTACGGCAGCGTGTGCAGCACGTGGCGGATCGCCTCGAGGCGGGCGCGCTTCTTGTCGTTCGACTTCACCACGGTCCACCGGGCGTCGGCGGCGTCCTCCATGGCGTGCCCGCCGGCGGGCGTGGTCTCGGTGGTGGTGCTCGTGTTCTCAGCCACGGCGGTTCCTGAGGTCGTGTTCGACCGGACCACGCACCGGACGGGCGAGCGGCCCGTCATGGCTTCCTCACCATGCGCTCCCAGTCTGCTCCCCGGTAGGGCGGACGCCCCGCCCCGCTCGCGAGGAGCGGGACGGGGCGTCGGCGCGGGGTGCGCGGCGGTCGGGGCCGCGCGGCGCGGATCAGCGCTTCGAGAACTGCGAGGCCTTGCGGGCCTTCTTGAGGCCGGCCTTCTTGCGCTCGATGACGCGGGCGTCGCGGGTCAGGAACCCGGCCTTCTTGAGCGCCGGGCGGTTGTGCTCGCGGTCGATCTCGTTGAGGGCGCGGGAGATGCCCAGGCGCAGCGCACCGGCCTGGCCGGAGGGACCGCCGCCGTGGATGCGGGCGATCACGTCGTAGGCGCCGGCGAGCTCCAGCAGCGTGAAGGGGTCGTTGACCTCCTGCTGGTGCAGCTTGTTGGGGAAGTAGTTCTCCAGGCTGCGGCCGTTGATGGTCCACTGGCCGGAGCCGGGGACGAGGCGCACGCGGGCCACGGCCTCCTTGCGGCGGCCGACGGCGGAGCCGGGCACGGTCAGGGCCGGGCGCTCGGAGGCGGCGGGGGCCTCGGTGCCGGCGGCGGTGGACTCGGAGGTGTAGCTCGTCAGCTCCACGTCGTCGTGCTCATTGATGCTCATGGTTCTCCTCAGGGAAGGTTCGCGTCAGTCGACCGCCAGGGTCACTGGGCGACCTGGCCGATCTCGAAGGTCTGGGGCTGCTGGGCGGCGTGCGGGTGCTCGGCACCGCGGTACACCTTCAGCTTGGTCAGCTGCTGGGCGGCCAGCGAGTTCTTCGGGAGCATGCCCTTGACGGCCTTCTCCACGGCGCGCACCGGGTTGGTCTCGAGCAGCTCGGCGTAGGACTGCGACTTCAGGCCGCCCGGGTAGCCGGAGTGGCGGTAGGCGCGCTTCTTCTCGAGCTTGGCGCCGGTGAGGGCCACCTTCTCGGCGTTCACGATGATGACGTAGTCGCCCATGTCCATGTGGGGGGCGAACGTCGGCTTGTGCTTGCCACGCAGGAGGGTGGCGGTGTGGGAGGCCAGGCGGCCGAGGACGACGTCGGTGGCATCGATGATGTGCCACTGGCGGTCGGCGTCACCAGGCTTGGGAGAGTACGTACGCACGTTGTCTGCCTTCAGGGTCGGTGTTTGTCACAGCGCCTGCCCGCCGGGTCGTGATTCCGGTGCGCGAGCGCTGTCAGTTCTCCGTGCGCGCCGGTCCCCCAGGTGAGGGCTGGAAGGCGTCCGGGCCCGATGCCCCGGGGGTGCGGCGCGAGCTGACGGCCATGCAACTGAGCCACTCGCGGCACGACGCATCCGGGTGCGGGCATGCGCAACGTCCCCCCATCCTACCGAAGCCGGGCCCCGTCGCCAAAAGTCAGGGCATCGGGCTGGTCCGGCCTCAGAGCGTCCGCCGGGCGCGCGTCCCCTCGGCCCGGCGCCGCAGCCCCTCCCCGTCCTCGGGGTAGCCGACGGCGAGCAGCGTCAGGCCCCGTGGCGGGGCGAGGCGGACCTGGGAGTCGCGCGCCGGCGTCGCCACCCGCAGGCCGAGCCAGCCCGGCGCGCGGGAGCCCTCACCCACCTGGAGCAGCGCGCCCACGACGGCCCGGACCATGTTGTGGCAGAACGCGTCGGCGCGGATCCGCACGCGGACCGAGCCGTCTTCGTCCCGCGCCACCCGCAGGTCCTGGACCTCGCGGATGGTGGTGGCCCCCTCGCGGGGCCGGCAGAAGGAGAGGAAGTCGTGCAGCCCCAGCACCGCGTCCGCCTCCAGGGCCATGAGCCGCTCGTCCAGGGCGGCCCCGTGCCAGTGGGTGAAGGCCCGCGTGCGCGGGTCCCGGCGGTCGGGCGCGTCGTCGATCCGGTACTCGTACTCGCGCCACAGCGCGCTGAACCGCGCGTCGAAGCCGGCGGGGGCGCGGCGGGCGCCGTGCACGACGACGGCGCCGTCCCAGCCCGAGAGCACCCCGCCCAGGCGCCGAGTCAGGGAGGCTCCCGGCTCGAGGTCCGGCCGGCCGCGGGTCAGGCCGGCCCACTCCCCCTCGGCGAGGTCGAGGTGGACCACCTGCCCGCGCGCGTGGACGCCGGCGTCGGTGCGGCCCGCCACGACGGTGCGCACCGGGCGGCGCAGGATCCGCTCGAGCCCGTCCTCCAGGGCGCCCTGGACCGAGTCCAGGCCGGGCTGACGGGCCCAGCCGCGGAAGGCGCCGCCGTCGTAGGCCAGGTCGAGGCGGACGCGCACGGGCTCCACGCGCGCCGCGGAGGGGGCGGACGGGGCGGACTGCTCGGTCATGGTGCTCCTCGAGGTCGGCTGGTCGGGGGCGGCAGGGCGGGGCTGGCACGCGGAAGGCGGGCGGCGGGCCCGCGGGGGCCGGAGACGGCGGAGGGCCGCCCACCGGTGGTGGACGGCCCTCGCCGCGGCGCCGTCACGAGGGACGGCGCGCCGTGGTCGACAGGATTCAGTCGGCCATCTTCTGGGCGGCCTCGCCGCCGGCGGGCTCGAAGCCCGCGGCCTTGGCCTCCTCGACGGTGGAGAACCAGACCTCGGCGGTGGTCTGGTCGTACCAGCGGGAGCCGGGCACGTGGTACTTCTTCGAGCTGGCGTTGCCCTTGATGGACGCGCCCTCGGGGGCGGAGCCGTCCTCGGTGGTGGCCACGGCGCCGTCGATCTCGGCGGCGGCCTCCTGGGACTCGGCCACAGTGACGTCCTCGGTAGCGGCCGGGTCCACGGCCTCGACCGGGGCGGTCTCCTGCACGGGCGCGGTCTCGGCGGCCGGCGCGGACGCGGCGGCCTGCTCGGCCTCGCGCACCACGGCCTGCTTGCCGGAGATCGGCTCCATGATCAGCTCGATCACGGCCATCGGCGCGTTGTCGCCCTGGCGGTTGCCGATCTTGGTGATGCGGGTGTAGCCGCCGTTGCGCTCGGCCATGGCCGGGCCGATCACGGTGAACAGCTCGTGCACGATCGACTTGTTCGTGCGGTTCTTCGCGGCGATGAGGCCCTGGACCTTGCGACGCGCGGGCAGGTCGCCCTTCTTCGCGAAGGTGATCAGGCGCTCGGCGTACGGGCGCAGGCGCTTGGCGCGGGTGAGCGTCGTGGTGATCGACTTGTGCTCGAACAGCTGGGCGGACATGTTCGCCAGCATGATGCGCTCGTGGGCCGGGCTGCCGCCCAGGCGCGGACCCTTGGTGGGGGTAGGCATGGTGTTTCTCCTCGGGTGGGACCCTTCAGCCGACTGCGGCGTCGGGTCGAAGATTTCAGGTGGTGCGGGGTCGGCTCAGAAGTCCGAGAACGGGTCGTCGTCCATCTGACGCGCGTGCGCCTGCGGGTCGTAGCCGGCCGGGGAGTCCTTGAGGGACAGGCCCAGCTCGTAGAGCTTCTCCTTGACCTCGTCGATGGACTTCGCGCCGAAGTTGCGGATGTCCATCAGGTCGGCCTCGGAACGGCCCACGAGCTCGCCCACGGTGTGGATGCCCTCGCGCTTGAGGCAGTTGTACGAGCGCACGGTGAGCTCGAGCTCCTCGATGGGCTGGGCCAGGTCTGCCGAGCCCTCGGCGGTCTCCGGCTCGTCGCCCAGGTCGATGCCCTCGGCCTCGACGTTGAGCGAACGGGCCAGGCCGAACAGCTCGACGAGGGTGGAGCCGGCGGAGGCCACCGCGTCGCGCGGCAGCATGTTCTCCTTGGTCTCCACGTCCAGGATGAGGCGGTCGAAGTCGGTGCGCTGCTCCACACGCGTGGCCTCGACCTTGAAGGTCACCTTGAGGACCGGCGAGTAGATGGAGTCGACCGGGATCCGGCCGATCTCCGCGTCCGCGGACTTGTTCTGGGCGGCGGTCACGTAGCCGCGACCGCGCTCGACGGTGAGCTCCATGTCGAACTTGCCCTTCGCGTTCAGCGTCGCGATGTGCAGGTCGGGGTTGTGGACCTCGACGCCGGCCGGCGCGGTGATGTCCGCGGCGGTGACGACGCCTGCCCCCTGCTTGCGCAGGTAGGCGACCACGGGCTCGTCGTTCTCCGAGGAGACGGAGAGCTTCTTGATGTTGAGGATGATCTCGGTGACATCCTCCTTGACTCCGTTGACGGTGCTGAACTCGTGCAGCACGCCGTCCACGCGGATGCTGGTCACGGCAGCACCGGGGATCGACGAGAGCAGAGTGCGGCGCAGGGAGTTGCCGAGGGTGTAGCCGAAGCCGGGCTCCAGCGGCTCGATGACGAACCGGGAGCGACGGTCGGAGACGACCTCTTCGGTCAGCGTGGGGCGCTGTGCAATGAGCACGGACATTTCCTTTCGGCGAGCGTCCGCCATATGACGCACGCGGTGGGTGGAAACGAGGACGGGGTGGGGGCAGGTCCGCAGACCTGTCCGCGTCCGCCCCCGGCGGGGGCGGACGCGGACACAGCGCTCAGGTCAGACGCGGCGGCGCTTCGCGGGGCGAGCGCCGTTGTGGGCCATGGGGGTGACGTCCTGGATGGACCCCACCTCGAGGCCGGCGGCCTGCAGGGAGCGGATGGCGGTCTCGCGGCCCGAGCCCGGGCCCTTCACGAAGACGTCCACCTTCTTCATGCCGTGCTCCTGCGCACGCTTGGCGGCCTGCTCGGCGGCCATCTGCGCGGCGTACGGGGTCGACTTGCGCGAGCCCTTGAAGCCCACCTCGCCGGACGAGGCCCAGGAGATGACGGCACCCGTGGTGTCCGTGATGGACACGATGGTGTTGTTGAACGTGCTCTTGATGTGGGCCTGGCCCACGGTGATGTTCTTCTTGTCCTTGCGACGCGGCTTGCGAGCGGCCGATGCGCGGGTCTTGGGGGGCATGTGTTTCTCCTCCGGGAAAGCTGCTGGTGCCGATGCTGCGGGCGGGGCGTCCGGGTCCGGACGCGGTCACCGCCGAGGCAGGATCACTTCTTCTTGCCGGCGACCGTCTTCTTGGGGCCCTTGCGGGTGCGGGCATTGGTCTTGGTGCGCTGGCCGCGCACCGGCAGGCCGCGACGGTGGCGCAGGCCCTCGTAGGAGCCGATCTCCACCTTGCGGCGGATGTCGGCGGCCACCTCGCGGCGGAGGTCGCCCTCGACCTTGTAGCTGCCCTCGATGTGGTCGCGCAGCTGCACCAGCTGCTCGTCGGAGAGGTCCTTCACGCGGATGTTCGGGTCGATGCCCGTGGCGGCGAGGGTCTCCTCAGCGCGGGTCTTGCCCACACCGTAGATGTACGTGAGTGCGATGATCACGCGCTTCTCGCGCGGAATGTCAACGCCTGCAAGACGAGCCATGTGGCCGTCCTCCTGTTCTTCTGCAGCAGGGGTCTGCACCAGGGACGTCCCGCACGACGCGGCCTGCGGCCCCGCGGATCCCCGCGTCGCGGCGCCGGGGAAGCTCCGGCGTGCTCCGCGACGGAAGTCCGCCGTCGTCGGTCTCCGGCCCCTGCGGCCGGAGGTGGAGGCCCTCCCCTGCTCGGGGTGGACCGCTGTCCCTGCTGTTCGGCCCGGATGGGCCGGATGGGTGGTGTGGTCAACGCGGTGGCGTCGCTCCCCGGTCTCCCGGGGACGCGATCAGCCCTGGCGCTGCTTGTGGCGCGGGTTCGAGCAGATCACCAGCACGCGGCCCTTACGGCGCACGACCTGGCACTTGTCACAAATCCGCTTCACGCTCGGCTGAACCTTCACGGCTCTTCCTCCTGCGCTCGCTTGGACGGGGGTTCTTACTTGTAGCGGTACACGATGCGACCCCGGCTGAGGTCGTACGGGCTAAGCTCCACCACGACGCGATCCTCGGGGAGGATGCGGATGTAGTGCTGACGCATCTTTCCGGAGATCGTGGCGAGCACGACGTGCTCGTTCTGCAGACGGACTCGGAACATCGCGTTCGGCAATGCCTCCGACACCGTGCCCTCGACCTCGATGACACCTTCCTTCTTAGCCATGTCCTCCACAATCGTCATGCCCCGAGGCCGGCCGCGAAGGGCCGCACCGGCGGGACGGGAACGGGTCTGATCGAGGCCGCACGACAGTGCACGCACACGATCAACGTTCGATGGTACCGCATTCCGCGCCCGGGTTCCACACGGGACGGCGGGTGCGGCCTCCCGGGGCTACTCCCCCGGCGGGACGGGGACGACGCCGAAGCGCTCCAGCTCCGAGGCGCCGCCGTCCGGGTCGGTGAGCACCCAGAGGCCGCCGGCGTGGCGGCAGACCGAGTGCTCCCACTGGCTCGCGCGGGCGCCGTCGACGGTCACCACGGTCCAGTCGTCCTCGAGGACACGGGTCTCGATGCCGCCGCGGACGAGCATGGGCTCGATCGCCAGGGCCAGGCCCGGACGCACCTTCGGCCCGCGGTGGCCCGTGCGGTAGTTGAAGACGTCCGGGGGCATGTGCATCGACGAGCCGATGCCGTGGCCCACGTACTCCTCGAGGATCCCGAGGGGCTCCCCCGGCTGCGCGGAGACGAAGTCGTCGATCGCGTCGCCGATGTCCCCGACGTGCTTGGCGGTGGCGAAGGCGGCGATCCCGACCCAGAGGGCCTCGCGCGTGATCGCGGAGAGGCGCTCGTCGCCCTCGTCCGCGGTGCCGGCCTCCGAGGAGCCCAGCACCAGGGTGCGCGCCGAGTCGGCGTGCCAGCCGTCGACGATCGCGCCGCCGTCGACCTTGAGGACGTCTCCGGCCTGCAGGACGCGGTCCCCGGGGATGCCGTGCACGACCTCCTCGTTCACGGAGGCGCAGATGGTCGCCGGGAAGTCGTAGTAGCCCAGGAAGTTGGACGACGCCCCGTGTTCGGCCAGGACGCCGGCGAAGACGGCGTCGAGCTCCGCGGTGGTGACCCCGGGGGCGGCGGCGGCGAGCGTGGCGTCCAGCGCCGCGGACAGGACCACCCCCGCACGCCGCATCGTCTGCAGCTGGGGGGTGGTCTTGAGCTCGAGCGAGCGGCGGCCGACCACGGAGGTCAGGACTCCGTGTCCGGGGCGATGACCGGCAGGGAGCCGGTGGCCGCGCGGACCGAGTAGACGGACTGGAGCAGGCGCTCGGTCACGTCGTCGATCTGGCCGGTGCCGTCGACGCGGGCCACGATGCCGCGCTCGACGTACTCGTGGATGACCGCCTCGGTCTCGCGGTGGTACAGGTCCAGGCGGTGCTCGATGACCTCCTGGGTGTCGTCCGCGCGGCCCTCGATCTCGGCGCGCTTGAGAAGTCGCTCCACGAGCTCGGCGTCCGGGACTTCCAGCTCGACGACGGCGGACAGCGCCAGGCCGGCCTCCGTGAGCATCGCGTCAAGGGCCTCCACCTGGCCCTTGGTGCGCGGGTAGCCGTCGAGGAGGAAGCCGTGCTCGGCGTCCGCCTGGGCGATGCGGTCGGCGACCATGCGGTTGGTGACGTCGTCGGGGACGAAGTCGCCGTTGTCGATGTACTTCTTCGCCTCGACGCCCAGCGGGGTCATCGACTTCACGTTGTGGCGGAAGATGTCGCCCGTGGAGATCGCCACGATCCCCAGCTTGTCGGCGATCCGGGTGGCCTGGGTTCCCTTGCCGGAACCGGGAGGGCCCATGAGCAGCATGCGGGTCATCGTGTGTTCCTCACTGTCGAAGCGGACGGCGTTGCGTGTGGCGGGCGGGTCTCAGCGCAGCAGGCCCTCGTAGTGGCGCTGCTCCATCTGGGCGTTGACCTGCTTCACCGTCTGGAGGCCCACGCCCACCATGATGAGGATGGACGTGCCGCCGAACGGGAAGTTCTGGCTGGCGCCGATCACCACGAAGGCGATCAGCGGGATCATGGCCACGATACCGAGGTAGAGGGCGCCCGCGAGCGTGATGCGGCTGATGACGTACTGCAGGTAGCGCTCGGTCGGCCGGCCGGCGCGCACGCCGGGGATGAAGCCGCCGTAGCGCTTCATGTTGTCCGAGATCTCCTGCGGGTTGAACGTGATCGACACGTAGAAGTAGGTGAACCCGATGATCATCAGGAAGTACACGGCCATGTAGACCGGGTGGTCGCCGTTGCCGAAGTACCGGCTGAGCCAGGCGATCCACGGGGCCGGAGCGGTGCCGTCCTGCGGGGTGTTGAACTGGATCAGGATGCCCGGGAGCATCAGCACGGACGAGGCGAAGATGACCGGGATGACGTTGGCCATGTTCACCTTGATCGGGATGAACGTGCTGGAGCCGCCGACGGTCCGCGAGCCGATCTGGCGCTTGGCGTACTGCACCGGGATCCGGCGCTGGGACTCCTCGACGAAGACGATGGCGAGCATGGTCAGCAGGCCGATCAGCATGACGATGGCGAAGACGCGCCAGCCCTGGGTCTGCACGACCTGGCCGAGGCCCGCGGGGAAGCCGGCGGCGATCGAGGCGAAGATCAGCAGGGACATGCCGTTGCCCACGCCGTTCTCCGTGACGCGCTCGCCGAGCCACATCACAATGATGCAGCCCGCCGTGAGGACGACGACGACGAGCAGCACGGTGAGGATCGAGTCGTTGCGCAGCAGGGGCAGCTGGCACCCGAGCAGGGCGCCCGTGCGGGCGAGGGAGGCCATCGTCGTCGCCTGAAGCAGCGCCAGCGCCAGGGTGAGGTAGCGGGTGTACTGCGTCAGCGTGGACTGGCCCTGCGGGCCCTCCTGGTGCAGCTGCTCGAAGCGCGGGATCACCACGCGCAGCAGCTGCACGATGATCGAGGCGGTGATGTACGGCATGATGCCGAGCGCGAAGATCGAGACCTGCAGCAGCGCTCCGCCGGAGAACATGTTCACGAACGAGTACAGGCCGCCCTGGGCGTTGCCGGCGGCCAGGCACTGCTGCACCGCGGGATAGTCGACACCCGGGGAGGGCACGAACGCGCCCATCCGGTAGACGGCGATGATCCCGAGCGTGAAGGCGATCTTCCGCAACAGGTCAGGCGTCCGGACGATCCGGGCGATGGCCTTGAACACGAGTCCTCCTGCGGTGGTCCTGAGATGGCGTGCGCCGGCCCCGTGCAGGGCAGGGGGCGCGCGAGACGGCCGCCACATCCGGGCGGGCGCTGTGCGAGTCTACACGGACAGGCCGAGGGCCCCGGTCCGGAGCGGATGCTCCGGGCCGGGGCCCTCGGGATGAAACGCGGCGCGTCAGAGGGTCTCGGTGGACCCGCCGGCGGCCTGGATCTTCTCCACGGCGGAGGCGGAGAAAGCGTCGACCTTCACCTGCACGGCCGAGGTGATCTCCCCCGTGCCCAGCACCTTCACGGGCTGGCCGCGACGGACGAGGCCCTTGGACACGAGCGCGTCCACGGTCACCTCGCCGCCCTCGGGGAAGTGCGCGGAGAGCTTGTCCAGGTTCACGACCTGGTACTCCGTGCGGAACGGGTTCTTGAACCCGCGGAGCTTCGGCAGACGCATCTGCAGGGGCAGCTGGCCGCCCTCGAAGCCCGCGCGCACCTGGTAGCGGGCCTTGGTGCCCTTGGTGCCGCGGCCGGCGGTCTTGCCCTTCGAGGCCTCACCGCGACCCACACGGGTCTTCGCGGTCTTGGCGCCGGGGGCCGGACGCAGGTCGTGGACCTTGATGGCGTCGTTGTCAGCCATTGTTGACCTCCTCCACGGACACCAGGTGCGGCACGGTGTTGACCATGCCGACCGTCACCGCGTCAGCCTTGCGGGTGACCTGGTGGCCGATCCGCTTCAGGCCCAGCGAGCGCAGGGTGTCCCGATGGTTCTGCTTGGTGCCCGTGACGCCGCGGGTCTGGGTGATGACCAGGGTGGCGTCCGAGGGCTGGATGTTCTTGCGGGTGGGCTCAGTCACGGCTCACGCACCTGCCTTCGCGCTCTTCTGGGCGCGATCGTTCTCCATGGTGCGCAGCATCGCATGGGGGGCGATCTCGTCCAGGGCCTTGCCGCGGCGGGCGGCGACGGCCTGGGGCTCTTCGAGCTTCTTGAGGGCGTCCACGGTGCCGCGCACGATGTTGATCGCGTTCACGGAGCCCATGGACTTCGACAGCACGTCGTGGATGCCGGCGCACTCGAGCACGGCGCGCACGGGACCGCCGGCGATCACGCCGGTGCCCGGCGAGGCCGGACGGAGGAGCACGACGCCGGCGGCGTCCTCACCCTGCACCAGGTGCGGGATGGTGGAGCCGACGCGCGGGACGCGGAAGAAGGACTTCTTGGCCTCCTCCACGGCCTTCTGGATCGCGGCGGGAACCTCCTTCGCCTTGCCGTAGCCCACGCCGACGGTGCCGTCGCCGTCACCCACCACCACGAGGGCGGTGAAGGAGAAGCGACGGCCGCCCTTGACGACCTTGGAGACGCGGTTGATGGCCACGACGCGCTCGAGGAACTGGTCCTTCTCGTCGTCCTGGGCGCCACGACGGTTGCGGTCGTCGCGACGACCGCCACGGCGATCGCCGTCACGGCCACCGCGGCCGCCGTCGCGACCGCCACGGCCGCCGGCGGAACGCTCGGTGGTCTGGCTGGCCGAGCCCGACGCGGTCTCGGAGACGGTGGTCTCGGTGCTCTCGGTCACCTGGGTGTCCTTCTGGTTGTTGTTCTCGGTCACAGCTTCAGTCCACCCTCTCGCGCACCGTCGGCCACGGCCGCGACGCGCCCGTGGTACTTGTTGCCGCCGCGGTCGAAGACCACGGCCTCGATGCCGGCGGCCTTGGCGCGCTCGGCGACGAGCTCGCCCACGCGCTTGGCCTTGGCCGTCTTGTCACCCTCGAGCGCGCGCACGTCGGCCTCCATGGTGGAGGCCCAGGCGAGCGTGCGGCTCTGCGTGTCGTCCACGACCTGCACGAACATGTGCCGTGCAGAGCGGTTGACGACCAGGCGGGGACGGACGGTGGTGCCGGAGATCCGCTTGCGCACCCGGAGGTGGCGGCGGGTGCGGGCGTTGAACTTGCCCTTGCCCTTCACCTTCAGAGTAGACATCACTTACCTGCCTTTCCGGCCTTGCGGCGGATCTGCTCGCCCGCGTAGCGCACGCCCTTGCCCTTGTACGGGTCGGGACGGCGCAGCTTGCGGATGTTGGCGGCGGTCTCGCCGACCTGCTGCTTGTCGATACCGGCGACGGTGACCTTGTTGCCCTCGACGGTGAAGGTGATGCCCTGGGGCGCCTTGACCGGGACGGGGTGGGAGTAGCCCAGGGCGAACTCCAGGTCCTGGCCCTTGGCCTGCACGCGGTAGCCGGTGCCGACGACCTCGAGCTGCTTGGAGAAGCCGTTGGTCACGCCCTCGACCATGTTGCTGATCAGGGTGCGGGTCAGGCCGTGCAGGGAGCGGGACTCACGCTCGTCGTCGGGGCGGGCCACGGTGACCTGCCCCTCCTCGAGGGTGGCCGTGATGGGCGTGGGCAGCGAGTGCTCGAGCTGGCCCTTGGGGCCCTTCACGGAGACGCGGTCGCCGTCGATGGTCACGTCGACGCCGCTGGGGATGGTGATCGGGAGACGTCCGATTCGAGACATGTCAGTTCAGCCTTTCTTCCGTCGTGCCCGTCACCAGACGTAGGCGAGGACTTCTCCGCCCACGCCCTTCTTGGCGGCCTGCTGGTTCGTGAGAAGACCAGAGGAGGTGGACAGGATGGCGATGCCGAGGCCGCCCAGCACGTGGGGCAGGTTCGTGGACTTGGCGTACACGCGCAGGCCCGGCTTGGAGATGCGGCGCAGGCCGGCGATCGCACGCTCACGCTGCGGGCCGAACTTCAGGTCGATGGTCAGCTTCTTGCCGACCTCGGCCTCCTCCTCGCGCCAGTCCTGGATGTAGCCCTCGGACTTGAGGATCTCGGCGACGCGAGTCTTCAGCTTCGAGGACGGCATGGACACGGTGTCGTGGTAGGCCGAGTTTGCGTTGCGCAGACGGGTCAGCATGTCTGCGACGGGATCGGTC
This sequence comes from Micrococcus sp. HG099, assembly GCF_024723355.1. Classification (NCBI taxonomy): domain Bacteria; kingdom Bacillati; phylum Actinomycetota; class Actinomycetes; order Micrococcales; family Micrococcaceae; genus Micrococcus; species Micrococcus sp. HG099. The sequence continues at coordinate 25,170 of NZ_JANQCJ010000001.1, forward strand.
ATGGTCATGTGGGCTTCACGCCCTTTCTCGCCGTGGTTTCCGCCACCGGTTCACCGGTGGAGGACCTGTGGCGTGGAGGTCTTACTGGTCGGTCTTGAACGGGAAGCCCAGCGCCTTCAGCAGCGCGCGGCCCTCGTCGTCGTTCTTGGCGGTGGTCACCACGGTGATGTCCATGCCGCGCACGCGGTCGATCTTGTCCTGATCGATCTCGTGGAACACGGTCTGCTCGGACAGGCCGAAGGTGTAGTTGCCGTTGCCGTCGAACTGGCGGTCGGACAGGCCGCGGAAGTCACGGATGCGCGGCAGCGCGAGCGTGACCAGGCGGTCCAGGAACTCCCACATGCGGTCGCCGCGCAGGGTCGCGTGCGTGCCGATCGGCATGCCCTCGCGCAGCTTGAACTGCGCGATGGACTTGCGGGCCTTGGTGATCATCGGCTTCTGGCCGGTGATGGCGGTGAGGTCGGTGACCGCGCCGTCGATGATCTTGGAGTCCTTGGCGGCCTCGCCGACGCCCATGTTCACGACGACCTTGACGAGCCCGGGCACCTGCATGACGTTCCCGTACTGGAACTGCTCCTGCAGGGTCGCGCGGATCTCCTCGCGGTACTTGGTCTTCAGACGCGGGGCGACCTTCTCGGTCTGCTGCACCTCGGTCATCACAGCTCCTTCCCCGAGGCCTTGGCGAAGCGGACCTTCACGGTCTTGCTCTCGCCGTTCTTCTCGACGGTCTCGAAGCGGTAGCCCACACGGGTCGGCTTCTTGGTCTCCGGGTCCACCACGGCCACGTTCGAGATGTGGATCGGGGCCTCGGCGACCTGACGGCCGCCCTCGGTGGAGCCGTTGTTGTCCTGGCCGGCGCGCAGGTGCTTCGTCACGCGGTTCACGCCCTCGACGAGCACGCGCTCGTCAGCCGGGAACACGCGCAGGACCTTGCCCTGCTTGCCCTTGTCCTTGCCACTGATGACCTGGACGAGGTCGTCCTTCTTGATCTTGGCCATGAGGTCAGATCACCTCCGGGGCGAGCGACACGATCTTCATGAACTTCTTGTCACGCAGCTCGCGGCCCACGGGGCCGAAGATGCGCGTGCCACGGGGCTCGCCGTCCGTCTTCAGGATGACGGCCGCGTTCTCGTCGAACTTGATGTACGAGCCGTCGGGACGACGGGACTGCTTGCGGGTGCGGACCACCACGGCCTTGACGACGTCGCCCTTCTTGACGTTGCCGCCGGGGATGGCGTCCTTGACGGTGGCGACGATGGTGTCGCCGATTCCTGCGTAGCGGCGTCCTGAGCCACCGAGAACACGGATGGTCAGGATCTCCTTCGCACCGGTGTTGTCGGCGACCTTGAGCCGCGACTCCTGCTGGATCACTTGTCTCTCCTAGCGTCGCGCCGGTTCTCCCCCACGATGGGCGAGCCTTGCGGAACGGTTGAACGGTCATCCCGGGACGCTTACCCCTCCCCCGAGGCGGGCCTCCCGTCGTCGTCTCCGGCCGGCGCGTGTTCAGACAGCGTCGGGGAGGTCGAGAGCGGAGGGGCGCGCAGGGCAGGGCCGAGGCGGATCCGGGATCGGCGTGCGCTGCCCTCGGCACGCAGGATGGATGGTCCTGCCAACGAAAGGGCGCACGAATATCAGAGTCTAACGCAGAAGGCCGCCCCGTGCCAGTGCACGGGGCGGCCTTCCATGTCGCCGGCCCTCAGGGGGCCGGGTCGATCACTTGGCGCGCTCGACGATCTCCACCAGGCGCCACCGCTTGGAGGCGGACAGCGGGCGGGTCTCGGCGATGCGGACGCGGTCGCCGATGCCGGCGGTGTTGTCCTCGTCGTGCGCCTTGACGCGCTTCGAGGTCTTCATCACCTTGCCGTACAGCGAGTGCTTCTTGCGGTCCTCGACCTCGACGACGATCGTCTTGTCCATCTTGTCGGACACGACGACGCCGCGCAGGGCCTTGCGGTAGCCGCGCTCCTCGGAGACGGCGGGGGTCTGCTCGGTCACTTGGCAGCCTCCTCGTTGTTGTCGGCCTGCGCCTCGGCGGCGACATCGCCGCGGATGCCCAGCTCGCGCTCGCGCAGGATCGTGTAGATGCGCGCGATGTCACGCTTGACGGCCTTCAGCCGGCTGGAGTTGTCCAGCTGGCCGGTGGCGGCCTGGAAGCGCAGGTTGAACAGCTCCTCCTTGGAGGACTTCAGGGCCTCCAGCAGGCGGGCGTTGTCCATCCCGTCCAGGGACTCGACGTTCAGATCCTTGGTGCCGATCGCCATGGGATCACTCACCACCCTCTCGACGGATGACACGGGCCTTCAGCGGCAGCTTGTGGATGGCAAGGCGGAGCGCCTCACGGGCGACCTCCTCCGAGACACCCGAGAGCTCGAAGAGCACGCGTCCGGGCTTGACGTTGGCGACCCACCACTCGGGCGAGCCCTTGCCGGAGCCCATGCGGGTCTCGGCGGGCTTCTTCGTGAGCGGACGGTCCGGGTAGATGTTGATCCAGACCTTGCCGCCACGCTTGATGTAACGGGTCATGGCGATACGGGCGGCCTCGATCTGACGGTTCGTCACATAGGCCGGCGTGAGCGCCTGGATGCCCCACTCGCCGAAGGTCACGGTGGTGCCGCCCTTGGCGGCGCCGGAACGCTTGGGGTGGTGCTGCTTGCGGTGCTTGACGCGACGGGGGATCAGCATCAGGCGTTGCCTCCTTCAGCGGGAGCGGCGGCCGGGGTCTCGGCGCCGGCGCCGGCGTTCTCCTGGCGGGGAGCACGCTCGGCACGGTCGTTGCGACGACGACGCTCGCCACCGCCGCCGCCGCGGCGGTCGCCGCCACGGCCACGGCCGGAGGGCTGCGCGGCCTCCTTGGCCGCGAGCTCCTTGGCGGTCAGGTCGCCCTTGTAGATCCAGACCTTCACGCCGATGCGGCCGAAGGTGGTCTTGGCCTCGAACTTGCCGAAGTCGATGTTCGCGCGGAGGGTGTGCAGCGGCACGCGGCCCTCGCGGTAGAACTCCGAACGGCTCATCTCGGCACCGCCGAGGCGGCCGGCGCACTGGATGCGGATGCCCTGCGCGCCGGCGCGCATGGCGGACTGGATCGCCTTCTTCATCGCGCGGCGGAACGCAACGCGCGAGGCGAGCTGCTCGGCCACACCCTGCGCCACCAGCTGCGCATCGGTCTCGGGGTTCTTGACCTCGAGGATGTTCAGCTGGATCTGCTTGCCGGTGAGCTTCTCGAGCTCGCCGCGGATGCGGTCGGCCTCGGCGCCGCGGCGACCGATCACGATGCCGGGACGCGCGGTGTGGATGTCCACGCGAACGCGGTCACGGGTGCGCTCGATCTCCACCTTGGAGATGCCGGCGCGCTCCATGCCGGTGGTCATCAGCTCGCGGATCTTGACGTCCTCCTTGAGGAAGTCAGCGTAGCGCTGGCCCTCCTTGTGGGAGTCCGCGAACCAGTGCGAGACGTGGTCGGTGGTGATGCCGAGGCGGAACCCGTTGGGGTTGATCTTCTGTCCCATTGTCAGTTCCCACCCTTCTCGTCCTTGGACGCGACGACCACAGTGACGTGGCTCGTGCGCTTGTTGATGCGGTATGCGCGGCCCTGGGCACGGGGCTGGAACCGCTTCATGGTCGGGCCCTCGTCCACGAAGGCCTCGGTGATGTAGAGGGCGTCCTCGTCGAAGGCCTGGCCCTCGCGGTCCGCCTTCACGCGGGCGTTCGCCACCGCGGAGGCCACCAGCTTGTACACCGGCTCCGAAGCGCCCTGCTGGGCGAACTTCAGGATGGCCAGTGCCTCGGTGGCCTGCTTGCCACGGACCAGGTCGACGACGCGCCGGGCCTTCATCGGCGTCACGCGCAGGTGGCGCGCAATTGCCTTGGCTTCCATTGCTTCTCTCTTTCGATTCTCGAGAAGGTCAAGCGTGCTGTGCCGTCAGGCTCAGCGACGCTTGCCCTTCTTGTCGTCCTTCACGTGGCCGCGGTAGGTGCGGGTCGGGGCGAACTCGCCCAGCTTGTGACCCACCATGGACTCGGTGACGAACACCGGGACGTGCTTGCGTCCGTCGTGGACCGCGATGGTGTGACCCAGCATGTCCGGGATGATCATCGACCGGCGGGACCAGGTCTTGATGACGTTCTTGCTGCCCTTCTCGTTCTCGGCCAGAACCTTCAGGTAGAGGTGCTGATCGACGAAGGGGCCCTTCTTCAGGCTGCGAGGCATGTCTTCCCTGCTCCCTTATCGCTTGTTCTTGCCGGTACGACGGCGACGCACGATGAGCTTGTCGCTTTCCTTGTTCGGGCGGCGCGTGCGGCCCTCGGGCTTGCCGTTCCGGTTGACGGGGTGACGGCCGCCGGAGGTCTTGCCCTCGCCACCGCCGTGCGGGTGGTCGACGGGGTTCATCACGACGCCGCGGACGGTCGGGCGCACGCCCTTCCAGCGCATGCGGCCGGCCTTGCCCCAGTTGATGTTCGACTGCTCGGCGTTGCCGACCTCGCCGATCGTGGCGCGGCAGCGCACGTCGACGTTGCGGATCTCGCCGGAGGGCAGGCGCAGCTGCGCGTACTTGCCCTCACGGGCGACGAGCTGCACGGAGGCGCCGGCGGAGCGGGCCATCTTGGCGCCGCCGCCCGGACGCAGCTCCACCGCGTGGATGGTGGTGCCCACGGGGATGTTACGCATCGGCAGGTTGTTGCCGGGCTTGATGTCGGCGTTCGGGCCGGCCTCGACCACGTCGCCCTGCTTCAGCTTGGCCGGGGCCAGGATGTAGCGCTTGGCGCCGTCCGCGTAGTGCAGCAGCGCGATGCGGGCGGTCCGGTTCGGGTCGTACTCGATGTGCGCGACGGTGGCGGGCACGCCGTCCTTGTCGTGGCGACGGAAGTCGACCAGGCGGTACTGGCGCTTGTGGCCGCCGCCCTTGTGACGGGTGGTGATGCGGCCGGTGTTGTTGCGGCCGCCGGTCTTGTGCAGCGGACGGAGAAGGGACTTCTCCGGCGTGGACCGGGTGATCTCTGCGAAGTCGGCCACGGACGAGCCGCGCAGGCCCGGGGTGGTCGGCTTGTACTTACGGATAGCCATGTGTCAGTTCCTCGATTAAGTGGTCTCCGCACGCCGGTCAGGCGAGCGGACCTCCGAAGATGTCGATCGTCCCGTCCTTGAGCGTGACGATGGCACGCTTGGTGGACTTGCGCTGGCCCCACCCGAAGCGGGTGCGACGGCGCTTGCCGGAACGGTTCAGGGTGTTGACCGAGGCCACGTCGACGTTGAAGATGCGCTCCACCGCCTGCTTGATCTCGGACTTGTTGGAGCGCGGGTCGACCAGGAAGGTGTACTTGCCCTCGTCGATCAGGCCGTAGCTCTTCTCCGACACGACGGGAGCGATGATCACGTCGCGGGGATCCTTGTTGATGGAGCCGCTCACTGGGCATCCTCCTTCTTGGCACCGGAGGCCTGGGCCACGTACGCCTCGTAGGCCGCCTGGGTGAACACGACGTCGTCGGAGACGAGCACGTCGTAGGTGTTCAGCTGGTCGGCGTACAGGGTGTGGACCGCCGGCAGGTTGCGGGCGGACAGGGCGGCGACGTCGTCGGCCCGGTCGATCACCAGCAGCACGTTCTTGCGGCCGGTGTTCAGGGACGCGAGACCCGCCTTGGCGGCCTTGGTGGACGGGGTGGTCCCGGACACGAGGGCCTCGATGACGTGGACGCGGCCGTTGCGGGCGCGGTCCGACAGGGCGCCGCGGAGGGCGGCGGCCTTCATCTTCTTGGGGGTGCGCTGCGAGTAGTCGCGCGGGGTCGGGCCGTGGACGATGCCGCCGCCGGTCATGTGCGGCGCGCGGATCGAGCCCTGACGGGCGCGGCCGGTGCCCTTCTGCTTGAACGGCTTGCGGCCGGCGCCGGACACCTCGCCGCGGCGCTTCACCTTGTGCGTGCCCTGACGGGCGGCGGCGAGCTGGGCCACGACGACCTGGTGCATGAGCGGCACGTTGGACTGCACGTCGAAGATCTCGGCGGGCAGATCGACCTGGACGGTCTTCACGGAGTTCTCAGCCATGGTCTCAGGCTCCCTTCACGGCGCTGCGGACGAGCACGACCTGGCCCTTGGAGCCGGGCACCGCGCCCTTGATCAGCAGGAGGTTGTTCTCCACGTCGACGCCGTGGAGGGTCAGGTTCATGGTGGTCTGGCGCACGGCGCCCATGCGACCGGGCATGCGCTGGCCCTTGAACACGCGGCCCGGGGTGGACGCGCCGCCCACGGAGCCGGGCTTGCGGTGGTTCTTGTGGGCGCCGTGGGAGGCGCTCACGCCGGCGAAGCCGTGGCGCTTCATGGCGCCGGCGAAGCCCTTGCCCTTGGTGGTGCCCACGACGTCGACCTTCTGGCCGGCCTCGAAGACCTCCACGGTCAGGTCCTGGCCGAGCGAGTACTCGGCGGCGTCGGCGGTGCGCAGCTCGACGAGGTGACGGCGCGGGGTCACGCCGGCCTTCTCGAAGTGACCGGCCAGGGGCTTGGTCACGCGGCGGGGGTCGATCTGGCCGTAGGCGATCTGCACGGCGGTGTAGCCGTCGGTCTCCTCGGAGCGCAGCTGGGTGACGACGTTCGGGTCTGCCTTGACCACGGTCACGGGGATGAGCTTGTTGTCCTCATCCCAGACCTGGGTCATGCCGAGCTTCGTGCCCAGCAGGCCCTTGATGTTCTGGGTGTTGGTCATAGTCTCTCAGCACCTCCCTCTCAGAGCTTGATCTCGATGTTGACGTCCGCGGGCAGGTCCAGTCGCATGAGCGAGTCGACGGCCTTGGGGGTCGGGTCGATGATGTCGATGAGCCGCTTGTGGGTGCGCATCTCGAAATGCTCGCGGCTGTCCTTGTACTTGTGGGGAGAACGGATAACGCAGTACACGTTCTTCTCCGTCGGCAGCGGCACGGGGCCGACCACCGTCGCGCCTGCGCGCGTGACCGTGTCAACGATCTTGCGGGCCGAGACGTCGATGACCTCGTGGTCGTACGACTTCAGCCGGATGCGGATCTTCTGTCCCGCCATGGCGTCACGCCTCTCTCGTCGGGTGTGCTGTTCCTGTCCCTGTGCGGCGGACCGGGGTCCGCCTCCTTGTCCTCCACCCGCACGGGGCGAATCCGGTCTGGACCGGGTTCCTCGCCTCCGTCGGACTCCGGTCCACGCGGTCGGGCGTGTCGCATTCCTGAGGACGCGCGCGCCGTGGGCGGATCGGAGTGGTGACGTCACATCTGGGCCGAGCTGGCGCCGCGAGACACACGACGACAGCGCAATGGCGCTTGAGCAACCGAACCAGTATAGACAGAGACGGGCCCGGACCGCCACTCGGCGATCCGGGCCCGTCCTTGAGGCTCGGCTCAGCGACCCCACTCGGTGGGCGGGCCGGCGTTGAGGAGCAGGGTGAACACGACGACGACGGCGATCAGCGCCACCAGCGCGCTGACCAGCGGGCGGCGCAGCACGGCGGCCAGCACCCGCTGGGCCCCGGTCCGCTCCCCCGGCTCGCCCTCGAGCACGCGCCAGTGCGGCGCCGGCTCCCCGCGGCGCAGCTGGGCCCGCTCGAAGGGGACGGTCATGAACGGGACGACGGCGGAGCCGAGGCCGAGCAGGCCGCGCGCGGCCGGCCAGCGGCCGTCGATCCACACCGCCACGGTGACGACGAAGTAGCAGAGGAAGACGAAGCCGTGGATGCCGCCGGCGATCGGCATCACCGCGTCGGTGACCCCCGTGTACTTCAAGGCCATGGCGGTCAGCAGACCCGCCCACGTCACCATCTCGGCGGCGGCGGTCACCCGGAACAGGCTGCGCGGGGACGGCAGGCTCATCGACGCAGCTCCCCGTTCCGGTTCGCCCGGCGGATCCGGCGGGCGCGGTCGATCTCGGGTCGGAAGGTGCGCAGGGCCCACACGACGGCGACGACGGCCGCCGCGAGGACCAGGAGGGTGATCAGCAGTTCTGGCATCCCATCAGCCTAACGGCCCCCGTGCGGCCGCGGCCCCGGCGCACGACAGCGCCCCCGCCTCCGGAGACCCGGAGACGGGGGCGCTGTGCGTCAGCGGCTCAGACGAGCCGGGCGACGGGATGCGTCAGATCACTTGGTGATCTTGGTGACGCGGCCGGAGCCCACGGTGCGGCCGCCCTCGCGGATGGCGAAGCCGAGGCCCTCCTCCATGGCGATCGGCTGGATGAGCTCGACCGTCATCTCGGTGGTGTCGCCGGGCATGACCATCTCGGTGCCCTCGGGCAGCGTGATGACGCCGGTGACGTCGGTGGTGCGGAAGTAGAACTGCGGGCGGTAGTTCGAGTAGAACGGGTTGTGACGGCCACCCTCGTCCTTGGACAGGATGTAGACGTTCGCCTCGAAGTTGGTGTGCGGGGTGATCGAGCCCGGGGCCACGACGACCTGGCCGCGCTCGACGTCGTCACGCTTCAGACCGCGAAGCAGCAGGCCGCAGTTCTCGCCGGCCCAGGCCTCGTCGAGCTGCTTGTGGAACATCTCGATGCCGGTGACGGTGGTCTTCTGCACGTCGCGGATGCCCACGATCTCGACCTCGGAGTTGATGGCGAGGGTGCCGCGCTCGGCGCGACCGGTCACCACGGTGCCGCGGCCGGTGATGGTGAAGACGTCCTCGATCGGCATCAGGAACGGCTTGTCCTTGTCGCGGACCGGATCCGGGATGTACTCGTCCACGGCGTCCATGAGGTCCTCGACGGACTTGACCCACTGGGCGTCGCCCTCGAGGGCCTTCAGGCCGGAGGTGCGGATGACCGGGGCGTCGTCGCCGTCGAACTCCTGGGAGGACAGCAGCTCGCGGACCTCCATCTCGACGAGCTCCAGGAGCTCCTCGTCCTCGACCATGTCGGACTTGTTCAGGGCCACCAGCAGCGCCGGCACGCCGACCTGGCGGGCCAGGAGCACGTGCTCGCGGGTCTGGGCCATCGGGCCGTCGGTGGCGGCGACCACGAGGATCGCGCCGTCCATCTGAGCGGCGCCGGTGATCATGTTCTTGATGTAGTCGGCGTGACCGGGGGCGTCCACGTGGGCGTAGTGACGCTTCTCGGTCTGGTACTCCACGTGGGAGATGTTGATGGTGATGCCGCGCTGACGCTCCTCGGGGGCCGAGTCGATCGTCGCGAAGTCACGGGCCTCGTTCAGGTCCGGGTACTTGTCGTACAGGACCTTCGAGATGGCGGCGGTCAGCGTGGTCTTGCCGTGGTCAACGTGGCCGATGGTGCCGATGTTGACGTGCGGCTTCGTCCGCTCGAACTTTGCCTTTGCCACTAGTTCCTCCTAAGAACTGGTTCATCGTCAAGTAGACTGCTCAGCCGCCTGCGACGTGCTGACAACTTGATGGAGTCTACTCGGATGGTGCTGGGTTGGGGAAATCCCGGCCTCACGGGGCCAGTCCGGTTCCAGGGCTCCTGGACCGCCGGAAGCGGACCGGGCCTGACCCGTCCTGTTCGCGGACCGACGCGCCGGGGGCGCCGGTCCGGTCGCCCCGGGCCGGCCGCGGCTGCGGCGGCCGACCCGGGGCAGGTCGTTCAGAGCAGGGGACCTGAGGTCACTCGCCCTGGGACTTCTGGATGATCTCGTCCGCCACGGCCTTGGGGACCTCGGCGTAGGAGTGGAAGGTCATCGAGTACACGGCGCGACCCTGGGTCTTGGAGCGCAGGTCGCCGATGTAGCCGAACATCTCGGACAGCGGCACGAGGGCCTTGACGACCTTGACGCCGGTGGCGTCCTCCATGGTCTGGATCTGGCCACGGCGGGAGTTCAGGTCGCCGATGACGTCGCCCATGAACTCCTCCGGGGTGCGCACCTCGACGGCCATCAGGGGCTCGAGGATGATCGGGTTGGCCTTGCGGACACCCTCCTTGAACGCCTGGGAGCCGGCGATCTTGAACGCCATCTCCGAGGAGTCGACGTCGTGGTACGCGCCGTCGAGCAGGGTGGCCTTGACGCCCACCATCGGGTAGCCGGCCAGCACGCCGAACTGCATGGCGTCCTGGATGCCCGCGTCCACGGACGGGATGTACTCGCGGGGCACGCGACCGCCGGTGACGGCGTTCTCGAACTCGTAGATCTCGCCGTCGGCGGTGTCCAGGGGCTCGAAGGACAGCTGCACCTTGGCGAACTGACCGGAGCCGCCGGTCTGCTTCTTGTGCGTGTAGTCGACCTTGTCGACCTTGCGCTTGATGGTCTCGCGGTACGCGACCTGGGGCTTGCCCACGTTGGCCTCGACCTTGAACTCGCGCTTCATGCGGTCCACGAAGACGTCCAGGTGGAGCTCGCCCATGCCGCCGATCTCGGTCTGGCCGGTCTCCTCGTTGAGGTTCACGCGGAACGTGGGGTCCTCGGCGACGAGCTTCTGGATGGCGGTGGAGAGCTTCTCCTGGTCGCCCTTGGTCTTCGGCTCGATGGCCACGGAGATCACGGGCTCCGGGAAGGTCATCGACTCGAGGATGATCGGGTGCGCGGCGTCGCACAGGGTGTCGCCGGTGGTGGTGTCCTTCAGGCCGATGACCGCGTAGATGTGGCCGGCCACGACCTCCTCCACCGGGTTCTCCTTGTTGGCGTGCATCTGGAAGAGCTTGCCGATGCGCTCCTTCTTGCCCTTGGTGGCGTTGAGGATCTGCGCACCGGACTCCAGACGGCCGGAGTACACGCGGATGAAGGTCAGGGTGCCGAAGAACGGGTGCGAGGCGATCTTGAAGGCCAGGGCGGAGAACGGCGCGTCCTTCGAGGCCTCGCGCTCCAGCTCGACCTCCTCGTCCTTGACGTCGTGGCCCTTCACGGCGCCGGCGTCCAGCGGGTTAGGCAGGTAGGCGACGACGGCGTCGAGCATCGGCTGCACGCCGCGGTTCTTGAACGCGGAGCCGCAGAACACCGGGTAGGCCTCGGCGTTCACGGTCAGGTGACGCACGCCGGCCTGGATCTCCTCGGTGGTGAGCTCCTCGCCCTCGAGGTACTTCTCCATGAGCTCCTCGGAGGTGTCGGCCACGGCCTCCACCAGCTGGGCGCGGTACTCCTCGGCCTTCTCCTGGAGCTCGGCCGGGATCTCACGGGTCTCGTACTCGGCGCCCATGGTCACGTCGCCCTTGGCGTCGCCCGGCCACACGAAGGCCTTCATGGAGAGCAGGTCGACGACGCCCACGAAGTCGTTCTCGGCGCCGATCGGCAGCTGCATCACGAGCGGACGCGCGCCGAGGCGGTTCACGATGGTGTCGACGGTGAAGTAGAAGTCCGCGCCGAGCTTGTCCATCTTGTTGACGAAGCAGATGCGGGGGACGTTGTACTTGTCCGCCTGGCGCCACACGGTCTCCGACTGGGGCTCCACGCCCTCCTTGCCGTCGAACACGGCCACGGCGCCGTCCAGCACGCGCAGCGAGCGCTCCACCTCGACCGTGAAGTCCACGTGGCCGGGGGTGTCGATGATGTTGATCTGGTTGTCGTTCCAGAAGCAGGTCACCGCGGCGGAGGTGATGGTGATGCCGCGCTCCTTCTCCTGCTCCATCCAGTCGGTCGTCGAGGCGCCGTCGTGGGTCTCGCCCAGCTTGTGGTTGACACCCGTGTAGAACAGGATGCGCTCGGTGGTGGTGGTCTTGCCGGCATCGATGTGGGCCATGATGCCGATGTTGCGGACCTTGTTCAGGTCGGTCAGCACGTCCTGTGCCACGGTGTCTCCCTTGCTCGGGTGGTGTTGGGGGCTCGTGAGATGGATTCGTCAGGGGGCCGCAGGTCCGACGACCGGTCCACGGCGGACGGCCCGGGGCGCGGAACGCGCGCCCCGGGCCGCACGGATCACCAGCGGTAGTGGGCGAAGGCCTTGTTGGCCTCGGCCATCTTGTGGGTGTCCTCGCGACGCTTCACGGCGCCGCCCAGGCCGTTCGAGGCGTCCAGGATCTCGTTCATCAGACGCTCGGTCATGGTCTTCTCACGGCGGGCCTTGGAGAAGCCGACCAGCCAGCGCAGGGCCAGGGCCGTGGAGCGGCCCGGCTTGACCTCGACGGGCACCTGGTAGGTGGCGCCGCCGACGCGGCGGGAGCGGACCTCGAGGGCCGGCTTGATGTTGTCCATGGCCTTCTTGAGCGTGGCCACGGGATCGGCGCCGTTCTTGGCGCGGGCACCCTCGAGCGCGCCGTACACGATGCGCTCGGCGGTGGACTTCTTGCCGTCGATGAGCACCTTGTTGATCAGCTGCGTGACCAGCGGGGAGCCGTAGACGGGATCGACGACGAGGGGGCGCTTCGGCGCAGGACCCTTACGAGGCATTACTTCTTCTCCTTCTTGGCGCCGTAGCGGGAGCGGGCCTGGCCGCGGTTCTTCACGCCCTGGGTATCGAGGGCGCCGCGCACGATCTTGTAGCGCACGCCGGGCAGGTCCTTCACACGACCGCCGCGCACGAGCACGATCGAGTGCTCCTGCAGGTTGTGGCCCTCGCCGGGGATGTACGCGGTGACCTCGATGCCGCCGTTGAGGCGCACACGGGCGACCTTGCGCAGAGCCGAGTTCGGCTTCTTCGGGGTGGTGGTGTACACGCGGGTGCACACGCCACGGCGCATGGGGTTCCCCTGCAGCGCAGGGGCCTTGGTCTTGACGACCTTGGGTGAGCGGCCCTTGCGGACCAGCTGCTGAATCGTAGGCACTCTCCAGCCTTCCTGTGTGGGTGATCGCTGACGTGATCGACCGGCGCCGCCGGCGCCGGCTGCTCGTTCCTCTGCTCTGCCTCTCCCTGTGGGGCTCGCATCGAGCAGACGTCCGCAGGCGTGCAAAAGTGTGGCATCTGCCGCGCAAGTACCCCGCGACGTGGACAGCGTCCGATTTGCCACACGAAAAACAATCCTTGCAAGCATACCACGTGCCGGGTCGCCGTCCCACCCGACGGCGAGGGGCCCGCCCCTCCCCCGCTCAGGCGGGAGGGACGGGCCCCTCGGTCGGGCACGCGGCTCAGGAGCGGAAGTCGCCCCCGCGGCCGTAGTCGTCCAGCGAGACGGCGTGGAAGTCGCTCTCGCCGAGCTGCTGGTCCAGGCCCGGGTAGTCGAAGTCCGCGAAGCCGGCCGGCGAGGCGAACAGGTTCGCCTTGGCCTCCTCCGTCGGCTCCACCACGGTCTTCGTGTACCGGTCCAGGCCGGTGCCGGCCGGGATCAGCTTGCCGATGATCACGTTCTCCTTCAGGCCCAGCAGCGGGTCGGACTTGCCCTCCATGGCCGCCTGCGTCAGGACGCGGGTCGTCTCCTGGAAGGACGCGGCCGAGAGCCACGAGTCCGTCGCCAGCGAGGCCTTCGTGATGCCCATGAGCTCGTCGCGGCCGGAGGCCGGCTGGCGGCCCTCGGCGACGGCGGAGCGGTTGGCGGCCACGAAGCGCGCACGGTCGGTCAGCTCGCCCGGCAGCAGGTCGGTCTCACCGGACTCGATGACGGTGATGCGACGCAGCATCTGGCGGACGATGACCTCCACGTGCTTGTCGTGGATGCCCACGCCCTGGGACTGGTACACGTTCTGCACCTCGTCCACGAGGAACCGCTGGGCGGCCCGGGGGCCGAGCACGCGCAGGACCTGCTTGGGGTCCACGGCGCCGGCGACGAGCTGGGTGCCGACGGCCACGTGCTCGCCGTCCGCCACCAGGATGCGCGCGCGGCGCAGCACCGGGTAGGCGATCTCCTCGGAGCCGTCGTCCGGGGTGAGCAGCAGGCGCACCGACGCGTCGGTGTCCTCGATGGTCACGCGGCCGGCGACCTCGGAGATCGGGGCCACGCCCTTCGGGGTGCGGGCCTCGAAGAGCTCCTGGATGCGGGGCAGACCCTGGGTGATGTCGTCCGCCGAGGCCACACCGCCGGTGTGGAACGTGCGCATCGTGAGCTGGGTGCCTGGCTCGCCGATGGACTGGGCGGCGATGATGCCCACGGCCTCGCCGATGTCCACCAGCTGGCCGGTGGCCATGGAGCGGCCGTAGCACTTGGCACACGTGCCCACGGCGGACTCGCAGGTCAGGACCGAGCGGACCTTGATCTCCGAGACGCCGGCGCCGACCAGCTGGTCGATCAGCACGTCGCCCACGTCGGCGCCGCCCGAGGCCAGCACGGAGCCGTCCTCGCCGGTGACGTCCTGGGCCAGGGTGCGGGCGAAGGCCGAGTTCTCGACCTGCTCGTGGGCCACGAGCTCGCCGTCCGCGTTCGGCACGGCGATCGTCACGGACAGGCCGCGCTCGGTGCCGCAGTCCTCCTCGCGCACGATGACGTCCTGCGAGACGTCCACGAGGCGACGGGTCAGGTAGCCCGAGTTCGCGGTCTTCAGCGCGGTGTCCGCGAGGCCCTTGCGGGCGCCGTGGGTGGCGGAGAAGTACTCGAGCACGGACAGGCCCTCGCGGTACGAGGACTTGATCGGACGCGGGATGATCTCGCCCTTCGGGTTGGCCACCAGGCCGCGGATGCCCGCGATCTGGCGCACCTGGAGCCAGTTGCCTCGCGCGCCGGAGGACACCATGCGGTTGATGGTGTTCAGCTCCGGGAGGCCGTCCTTCATGGCCGCGGCGACCTCGTCGGTGGCCTTGTTCCAGATGTCGATCAGCTCGGAGCGACGCTCGTCGTCCGCGATGAGGCCCTTCTCGTACTGCTGCTGCACGCGCAGGGCCTGCTCCTCGTAGCCCTCCATGATGGCGGCCTTGTCGAAGTCGGACGTGATGTCCGAGATCGCCACGGTGACGCCCGACCAGGTGCCCCAGTGGAAGCCGGCGTCCTTGAGGTTGTCCAGCGTCTGGGCGGTGACGACCATCGGGTAGCGCTCGGCCAGGTCGTTGACCAGCTGGCCGAGGCTGCCCTTGGTGGCCTGGGTGTCCAGCCACGGGTAGTCGGCCGGGAGCAGCTCGTTGAAGAGCACCTTGCCCAGGGTCGTCTCGATGACGGCGAGCTCGCCCTCGGACCAGCCCTCGGGGGCCGGCACCGCGGTCGACGGCACGAAGCCGTCCACGCCGATCTTCACCGGGGCGTTCAGGTGCAGGTCGCCGCCGTCGAAGGCCATGACGGCCTCGCCGACGGTGGCGTAGGCGTTGCCCGCGCCGACCGCGTCCGGACGCACCGTGGTCAGGTGGTTCAGGCCGATGATCATGTCCTGGGCCGGCACGGCGACCGCGCGGCCGTCCGAGGGCTTCAGGATGTTGTGGCTCGAGAGCATCAGCAGGCGCGCCTCAGCCTGGGCCTCGGGCGACAGCGGCAGGTGGACCGCCATCTGGTCGCCGTCGAAGTCCGCGTTGAACGCGGAGCAGACCAGCGGGTGCAGCTGCAGGGCCTTGCCCTCCACCAGCTGCGGCTCGAAGGCCTGGATGCCCAGACGGTGCAGGGTGGGGGCGCGGTTCAGCAGCACCGGGTGCTCGGTGATGACCTCCTCGAGCACGTCCCACACCTGCGGACGGAAGCGCTCCACCATCCGCTTGGCGGACTTGATGTTCTGCGCGTGGTTGAGGTCCACGAGGCGCTTCATCACGAACGGCTTGAAGAGCTCGAGGGCCATCTGCTTGGGCAGGCCGCACTGGTGCAGCTTCAGCTGCGGGCCCACCACGATGACCGAGCGGCCCGAGTAGTCCACGCGCTTGCCGAGCAGGTTCTGACGGAAGCGGCCCTGCTTGCCCTTGAGCATGTCGGAGAGCGACTTCAGCGGACGGTTGCCCGGGCCGGTGACCGGACGGCCGCGACGGCCGTTGTCGAACAGCGAGTCCACGGCCTCCTGGAGCATGCGCTTCTCGTTGTTCACGATGATCTCGGGGGCACCGAGGTCGAGCAGGCGCTTCAGGCGGTTGTTGCGGTTGATCACGCGGCGGTACAGGTCGTTCAGGTCGGAGGTCGCGAAGCGGCCGCCGTCCAGCTGCACCATCGGGCGCAGCTCCGGCGGGATCACCGGGACCGCGTCCAGGACCATGCCCTCGGGCGAGTTGTCCGTGGTGAGGAACGCGTTGACGACCTTCAGGCGCTTCAGGGCACGGGTCTTGCGCTGGCCCTTGCCGGTCTTGATGGTCTCGCGCAGCATCTCGGACTCGGCCGCGAGGTCGAAGGTCTGCAGGCGACGCTGAATCGCCTCCGCGCCCATCGAGCCCTCGAAGTACTGGCCGTACTTGTCCCGCATGGTGCGGTACAGGCCCTCGTCGCCCTCGAGGTCGGCGACCTTGAGGTTCTTGAAGCGGTCCCAGACCTGCTCCTTGCGGTCCAGCTCCGCGTCCGCGCGCTTGCGGATCTGCGACATGGTCTTGTCCGCGGCGTCGCGGGCCTTCTTCTTCTCGGCGGCCTTGGCGCCCTCGGACTCCAGCTTGGCCAGGTCCTTCTCGAGGTCGGCGGCCACCGCGGCGATGTCGGCGTCGCGCTGGTCGGCCAGCACGCGGGTCTCCTGGTCGTACTCGGCCTGGAGGTTGGCCAGGTCGCGGTGCCGGCCCTCCTCGTCCACCGAGGTGATCATGTACGCCGCGAAGTAGATGACCTTCTCGAGGTCCTTCGGCGCCAGGTCCAGCAGGTACCCCAGGCGCGAGGGGACGCCCTTGAAGTACCAGATGTGGGTGACCGGCGCGGCCAGCTCGATGTGGCCCATGCGGTCGCGGCGCACCTTCGAGCGGGTCACCTCGACGCCGCAGCGCTCGCAGATGATGCCCTTGAAGCGCACGCGCTTGTACTTGCCGCAGGCGCACTCCCAGTCACGGGTGGGGCCGAAGATCTTCTCGCAGAAGAGCCCGTCCTTCTCCGGCTTCAGGGTGCGGTAGTTGATGGTCTCCGGCTTCTTGACCTCGCCGTAGGACCAGCGGCGGATGTCCTCCGCCGTGGCCAGGCCGATGCGCATCAGGCCGAAAGAGTTGTCAGTGGACATGCTGTTCACGCTCATGCTCCGGTGAACTCCCTTGGTTCAGTGGTTCTCAGGTGACGTCTTGTGGATGCGGGATCGGGCCCGGCTCAGACTTCCTCGACCGAGCTCGGCTCGGCGTGGGAGAGGTCGATGCCCAGCTCCTCGGCGGCGCGGTAGACCTCGTCCTCCGCGTCGCGCATCTCGATGGTCTGGCCGTCCGCGGAGAGCACCTCCACGTTGAGGCAGAGGGACTGCATCTCCTTGATGAGCACCTTGAAGGACTCCGGCACGCCCGGCTCGGGGATGTTCTCGCCCTTGACGATGGCCTCGTACACCTTCACGCGGCCGTGGATGTCGTCCGACTTGATGGTCAGCAGCTCCTGGAGGGTGAACGCGGCGCCGTACGCCTCGAGCGCCCACACCTCCATCTCGCCGAAGCGCTGGCCGCCGAACTGGGCCTTTCCGCCCAGCGGCTGCTGCGTGATCATCGAGTACGGGCCCGTGGAGCGCGCGTGGATCTTGTCGTCCACCAGGTGGTGCAGCTTGAGCATGTACATGTAGCCCACGGACACCGGGTCCGGGAACGGCTCGCCGGTGCGGCCGTCGAACAGCTGCGCCTTGCCGTTCTCGCCCATGAGGCGGTCGCCGTCACGGGTGGCGTTCACGTGGCCGAGCAGGCCCGTGATCTCGTACGCCTCCGCGCCGTCGAACACCGGGGTGGCGACGTTGACCGGGTCGGACTGCCGCGGGAAGTTCGGCAGGTCCTTGATCCACTCGGGCTCGCCCTGGATGTCCCAGCCGCGCGAGGCGGCCCAGCCCAGGTGCAGCTCCATGACCTGGCCGAGGTTCATGCGGCCGGGCACGCCGAGCGGGTTCAGCACGATGTCCACCGGGGTGCCGTCCGCCAGGAACGGCATGTCCTCGAGCGGCAGGATCTTCGAGATGACGCCCTTGTTGCCGTGGCGGCCGGCCATCTTGTCGCCGTCGGTGATCTTGCGCTTCTGGGCCACGTAGACGCGCACCAGCTGATTCACGCCCGGGGGCAGGTCGTCGTCCTCGTCGCGGTCGAAGATGCGCACGCCGATGACGGTGCCGGACTCGCCGTGGGGCACCTTCAGGGAGGTGTCGCGCACCTCGCGGGACTTCTCGCCGAAGATCGCGCGCAGCAGGCGCTCCTCCGGGGTCAGCTCCGTCTCGCCCTTCGGGGTCACGCGGCCGACCAGGATGTCGCCGGCCTCCACCTCGGCGCCGATGTGGATGATGCCGCGCTCGTCGAGCTGGGACAGCACCTCCTCGGACACGTTGGGGATGTCGCGGGTGATCTCCTCGGCGCCCAGCTTGGTGTCGCGGGCGTCGACCTCGTGCTCCTCGATGTGGATCGAGGTGAGGACGTCCTCGGAGACCATGCGCTGGGACAGGATGATCGCGTCCTCGTAGTTCAGGCCCTCCCAGGGCATGAACGCGACGAGGAGGTTCTTGCCGAGCGCGAGCTCGCCGTTGTCCGTGGCCGGGCCGTCGGCGATGACGCTCAGCGGCTCCACTCGGTCGCCCTCGGAGACGCGCACGCGCTGGTTGTACGCGTTGCCCTGGTTCGAGCGGGCGAACTTCATGATCGGGTAGTGCGTGGTGGTGCCGTCGTCGTTCATCACGGTCACCAGGTCCGCGGCCACCTCGGTCACGACGCCGGCCGCGGTGGCGGTCACGGAGTCGCCCGCGTCCACGGCCACGTACTTCTCCATGCCGGTGCCCACGTAGGGGGCCTCGGAGCGGAGCAGCGGCACGGCCTGACGCTGCATGTTCGCGCCCATGAGGGCGCGGTTGGCGTCGTCGTGCTCGAGGAACGGGATCAGGGCGGTGGCCGCCGACACCATCTGGCGCGGGGACACGTCCATGTAGTCGATCTCGTCGACGGTGGAGAGCACGGGCTCGCCGTCGCCGCCGCGCTGGCGGCAGAGCACGAGCTCCTCCTCGAAGGTGCCGTCCTCGGCCACCGGGGCGTTCGCCTGGGCGATCTGGTAGGCCAGCTCGTCGTCCGCGGTCAGGTAGTCGACGGTGTCGGTGACACGGCCGTCCACCACGCGGCGGTACGGGGTCTCGATGAAGCCGAAGGAGTTGATGCGGCCGAAGGTCGCGAGCGAGCCGATGAGGCCGATGTTCGGGCCTTCAGGGGTCTCGATGGGGCACATGCGGCCGTAGTGCGAGGGGTGCACGTCGCGGACCTCCATGCCCGCGCGGTCGCGGGAGAGGCCGCCGGGGCCCAGCGCGGACAGGCGACGCTTGTGCGTCAGGCCGGCCAGCGGGTTGTTCTGGTCCATGAACTGGGACAGCTGCGAGGTGCCGAAGAACTCCTTGATCGCCGCCACCACGGGGCGGATGTTGATCAGGGTCTGCGGGGTGATCGCCTCGACGTCCTGGGTGGTCATGCGCTCGCGCACGACGCGCTCCATGCGGGACAGGCCGGTGCGGATCTGGTTCTCGATCAGCTCGCCCACCGCGCGGATGCGGCGGTTGCCGAAGTGGTCGATGTCGTCGATCTCGACGCGCACGTCCACGGCCTCGCCGTCACGGACGCCCTTGACGGTCTTCTCGCCGGCGTGCAGCGCGGCGATGAAGTGCACCATCTGGACGATGTCGTCCTCGGTGAGCACGGAGGCGTTGGGGTCGCCCAGGTGCACGTCCACGCCGAGCTTGCGGTTGAGCTTGTAGCGGCCCACCTTCGCCAGGTCGTAGCGCTTCGGGGTGAAGTACAGGTTGTTCAGCAGCGTCTGGGCCGCGTCGACGGCGGCCGGCTCGCCCGGGCGCAGCTTGCGGTAGATGTCGAGGAGGGCCTCGTCCTGGTCCGCGGTGCCGTCCTTCTCGAGGGTGGCGCGGATGGAGTCGTAGTGGCCGAACTCCTCGAGGATGCGGGACTCGGTCCAGCCCATGGCCTTGAGCAGCACGGTCACGGGCTGCTTGCGCTTGCGGTCGAGGCGGACGCCGACCTGGTCGCGCTTGTCCACCTCGAGCTCGAACCAGGCGCCGCGCGAGGGGATGATCTTGGCGGAGAAGATCTCCTTGTCGGAGGTCTTGTCCGGGGTGCGCTCGAAGTAGGCGCCCGGGGAGCGGACCAGCTGGGAGACGACGACGCGCTCGGTGCCGTTGATGATGAACGTGCCGTTGCGGGTCATCAGCGGGAAGTCGCCCATGAAGACGGTCTGCTGCTTGATCTCGCCGGTCGTGTTGTTCATGAACTCGGCCTTGACGTACAGCGGGGCGGCGAAGGTCGCGTCGCGGTCCTTGCACTCCTCCTCCGTCATCTTCGCGTCGGCGAACTCCGGCTCGGAGAAGGACAGGGACATGGTGCCCTGGAAGTCCTCGATCGGGGAGATCTCCTCGAAGATGTCCGTGAGGCCGGAGGTGACGGGCACCGAGTGGTCGTCGGCCGCCTGGGCCTCCTCCACGCGGGCGACCCAGCGCTCATTGCCGATCAGGCGGTCGAACGACTCGGTCTGCAGCGCCAGCAGGTCCGGCACGTCCAGCGGCTCGGAGATCTTGGCGAAGGAGATGCGTCCGGCGGAGGCGCCGGATCGCGGGGAGACGGTAGCGGTTTCGTTGGAGGTGCTCGAGGCGACCACGTAGGATCCTTCCACAGGCCTTCTGGGGTTCCGTTCCACTCCCCTTCGTCCGCTCGCGCGAGCGCCCGGGCCCACCGCTATATGAAGGCCGCACGGGACCGTGCGGCCGTTCTCTCGGACATGGCGTCCTGTGGGCGGCACGGAACAGGGGAGGTGCAAAGATCCATCGTAGCCCTGTCCGGCGCGCGTGTCCAGCAGCCGCTCGGCCGCTCGGGCCGCTCCCCCGAGCACTCCCCCGGACGCCGCGAGGCCCCCGGTCCGCTGTGCGGATCCGGGGGCCTCGTGGCGAAGCGTGATGCGGCTCAGGCCGCGATCATCACTTGAGGGTGACGGTGGCGCCGGCGCCCTCGAGCTGCTCCTTGGCCTTCTCGGCGGTCTCCTTGTTGACGCCCTCGAGGATCGGCTTGGGGGCGCCGTCCACCAGGTCCTTGGCCTCCTTCAGGCCGAGGGAGGTGAGGGCGCGCACCTCCTTGATGACGCCGATCTTCTTGTCGCCGGCGGACTCGAGGACGACGTCGAACTCGTCCTTCTCCTCGGCGGCGGCGGCGTCGCCACCGGCGGCACCGGCGGCGGCGGCCACGGCCACGGGGGCGGCGGCGGTGACGTCGAACTTCTCCTCGAACGCCTTGATGAACTCGGACAGCTCGATGAGGGTCAGCTCCTCGAACGCGGCGAGCAGCTCTTCGGTGGTCAGCTTGGCCATGATGGCTCCTTTACGTGTACGTCTTGTCTACGTGTGAAGTGGTGGGCCGTGCAGCCCGGGGCGGACTGCTCAGGCAGCCTCGCCCTGCTGGGCGCGCAGCGCCTCGACCGTGCGGACGGTCTTGGACAGCGGCGCCTGGAACAGGGCGGCAGCCTTGGACATGCTGCCCTTCATCGCGCCGGCGAACTTGGCCAGCAGAACCTCGCGGGACTCGAGGTCCGCGATCTTCTTGATGCCGGCCTCGTCCAGGGGCTGGCCATCCATGTAGCCGCCCTTGAGCACGAGCTTCTCGTGATCCTTGGCAAAGTCACGCAGGGCCTTCGCGACGTTGACCGGGTCACCGGTCACGAAGGCGATCGCGGTGGGACCGGACAGGTGGGCCTCGAGGCCCTCCACGCCGGCTTCCTTGGCCGCGATCTCGGCAAGCGTGTTCTTCGCCACGGCGTAGGTCGCGTCCTGACGGATGGAGTCACGCAGCTGCTTGAGCTCCGTCACCGTCAGGCCACGGTATTCCGTCAGAACAGCGGCGTTGGACTCACGGAACAGGTCCGTGAGCTCAGCCACCGCCGACTCCTTCGCGGACGTCGCCATGGCACTCCTCTCGATGATTCGTGGGGACCGCCTCCCCCGCAAGACGAGAAAACGCCCCGTGCAGATGCACGGGGCGCAGCGGGAGCATCGACGCGATCCGACCAGGGTCAGTCCGCGGATGCGAGCGGGGCTCACGTTCACCTGCGCAGGTCGCCTCCCCGTCAGGGAGATCCTTCGTTGGGCACTGCCCGAGGGCAGGGCACCACGACCGGCGGTCTTCGGTAGGCACCAGCGTACCCCCTCCCCCGGCCCCCGCAAAATCGGCACCCGGCCAGCCGAATCGGCCCCCGGCCACGGTCGCGGCAGCGCCGCCGTCGCCAGGGGACGACGGTGGCCGGGGACGACGACGGCCGGCCGCCCCGCAGGGGGCGACCGGCCGTCTCGACGGGCCCGGACTCACCGGGACCCGGGCGGGATCAGAGCTCCGAGGAGTCCACCGAGGTCACGTTCGGGTCCATGGACACGCCCGGGCCGAAGGTGGTGGCCACGGTGGCCTTGGAGATGTAGCGGCCCTTGGAGGACGAGGGCTTCAGGCGAAGCACCTCCTCGAGGGCGGCGGCGTAGTTCTCCACCAGGGCCTTGGCCTCGAAGGAGGTCTTGCCGATGATGAAGTGCAGGTTGGAGTGCTTGTCGACGCGGAAGTCGATCTTGCCGCCCTTGATGTCGGTCACGGCCTTGGCCACGTCCGGGGTCACGGTGCCGGTCTTGGGGTTCGGCATCAGGTTGCGGGGGCCGAGCACCTTGCCCAGGCGGCCGACCTTGCCCATGAGCTCGGGGGAGGCCACGGCGGCGTCGAAGTCCACCCAGCCGTCGGAGATCTTGGCGATCAGGTCGTCGTCGCCCACCACGTCCGCGCCGGCGGCGCGGGCGGCCTCGGCGCGCTCACCGGTGGCGAACACGACGACGCGGGCGGTCTTGCCGGTGCCGTGGGGCAGGCTCACGGAGCCGCGCACCATCTGGTCGGCCTTGCGGGGGTCGACCGAGAGGCGGAGGGCGACCTCCACGGTGGCGTCGGTCTTGGAGGGGTTGGTCTCCTTGGCGAGGCGGATCGCCTCCACCGGCGAGTAGACGTCCTCGCCGATCGCGGCCTTGGCCGCCTTGTATGCCTTGCTGCGCTGTGCCATCTGCGTTCTTCTCCTTGTGCAGTCGTGGTCTGCGGGCCGCGCTCGGCCCTGCCACTGGAAGGTGGTGGGAGGAGGGCGTCAGCCCTCGACGGTGATGCCCATGGAGCGGGCGGTGCCCGCGATGATCTTGGCGGCGGCCTGCACGTCGTTGGCGTTCAGGTCCTCCATCTTGGTCTGGGCGATCTCCTCGCACTGGGCCTGGGTCAGCTTGCCGACCTTGGCCGTGTGCGGGGTGGCGGAGCCCTTGGCGACGCCGGCGGCCTTCTTGATGAGCTCGGCGGCCGGCGGGGTCTTGGTGATGAACGTGAACGAGCGGTCCTCGTACACGGTGATCTCGACCGGCACCACGTTGCCGCGCTGCGACTCGGTGGC
The DNA here is from genome assembly GCF_024723355.1 of Micrococcus sp. HG099. Classification (NCBI taxonomy): domain Bacteria; kingdom Bacillati; phylum Actinomycetota; class Actinomycetes; order Micrococcales; family Micrococcaceae; genus Micrococcus; species Micrococcus sp. HG099. Next base: position 48,388 of record NZ_JANQCJ010000001.1, read on the forward strand.
GGCGTTGTAGGCCTTGCAGAACTCCATGATGTTCACGCCGTGCTGGCCCAGGGCAGGGCCGATGGGCGGGGCCGGGTTGGCCGCGCCGGCCTGGATCTGAAGCTTGATCAGACCGGAGACCTTCTTCTTGGGAGCCATGAGTGGATCCTTCTCTCACTGGGGGACCCTCGGCGCAGGAGCGCACCGGGGGCGGTGGCCGCCGTGGCGCGGCGGCCGGTGCCGCGTCCGGGCCGGCAGGCGGCCGGCCCGGTGCGGAAGCGTCGGGTGTCCTCAGATGACCTTGGTCACCTGGTTGAAGGACAGGGTCACGGGGGTCTCGCGCTCGAAGATCGAGACGAGCACCACGAGCTGCTGGGCCTCCGGCTTGATCTCGGAGATCGTGGCCGGGAGGGTCTCGAACGGGCCGTCGTTGACGGTGACCGACTCGCCCACCTCGAAGTCCACGTGGATCGCCGGGGCGGCGGCCGCGCTCGACTCCGCGGAGGCGGGGACGGCCAGGCCGGCCTTCTCGGCGGCGCGGGCGGCCTCCTGGATCACGGACGGGGCCAGCATGTCGTAGACCTCGTCCAGGCTGAGCGGCTGCGGGTGGTGGGCGTCGTTGCCCACGAAGCCCGTGACGCCCGGGGTGTGGCGCACGACGCCCCACGAGGCGTCGTCGAGGTCCATGCGGACGAGCACGTAGCCCGGGATGCGCACGCGCGAGACGATCTTGCGCGTGGTGTTCTTGATCTCCACGACCTCCTCCATGGGGACCTCGATCTCATAGATCGCGTCCTCCATGTCCTGGGTCAGGATGCGGGCCTCGAGGTTCGTCTTCACGCGCTTCTCGTAGCCGGCGTAGGTGTGGACCACGTACCAGTCGCCCGGCTGGCGGCGCAGGCGGGTGCGCAGCTCCTCGCCGGGGTCGACGGCGGGCTCCTCCTCGGCCTGCTCGACGGCGGCCGGGACGTCCTCGCCCTCGGCGGCGGCCAGGTCGGCCTCCTGCACGGTGGCCTCGGCGGCCTGCTCGCCGTCGACGGCGGACTCGCCGGCGGCGTCCTCAGCGGGGGCCGGGGCGTCCTGCGCGGTCTCGACGGTCTCCTCCACGGCGCCGTCCTCCTGCACGGAGACGGACTCCTCGGCGGCCTGACGATCCAGTTCCTGCTCGGACACGGTTCCTGCTTTCTGCTGACGGGCGTCGGGCCCTGCCGTCCGGGAGGGCCCTCACGGGGGTGCGGCGGACGCGTCCAGCGACGTCGGGACCGTCCTCGCCGGGCTCAGAGGCCGCCGCCGCCGCCGAACAGGAGGCCCGCCACGGTGCCGAACACCCAGTCCAGCCCCATGACCAGCAGGATCATGAACGCCACGAAGGCGAGCACCACTCCGGTCGTGCGCAGCAGCTCCTCGCTCGTGGGGGTGACCACCTTGCGGAGCTCGTCCACCACCTGGCGCAGGAACAGCGCGATCCGCGTGAACAGCCCGCGACGCTGCCTGTCCGGCGCGGGGGTCGAGCCCCCGCCGTTCGCCGCAATGTCAGTCACGTGGCCTCACTCGTCGGATCGCCGAATCGCTTTCTACACGTCCGATGCCGAGCACGAGGCCCGGCATCGAGCAGGGCAGACAGGACTCGAACCTGCAACCTGCGGTTTTGGAGACCGCTGCGCTACCAATTGCGCCACTACCCTTCGGCTCCGGATCCGTCCGGCCGAACCCTCGCGGGATCGACCGTGATCGCGGCACCGGTGATCAAGGATACGCCATCGAGCGGCGCGCGTCGAACGGGCCCGTGGACAGTCAGTACGCTGGGCCTGACGGAGCACGCTCCGTCCCGCCGCCGTCGTCGATCTCGAAGAAGGTCTCCATGAGCGCCCCCGCCCGCCGCGTCTCGGCCCGTCTGGCCGCGATCGCCCCCTCCGCCACCCTCGTCGTCGACGCCCGCGCCAAGGAGCTCAAGGCCGCCGGGCGCCCCGTGATCGGCTTCGGCGCCGGGGAGCCGGACTTCCCCACCCCGGACTACATCGTGGAGGCCGCCGTCGCGGCCGCGAAGGACCCGAAGAACCACCGCTACTCCCCCGCCGCGGGCCTGCCCGAGCTGCGCGAGGCCATCGCCGCCAAGACGCTGCGCGACTCCGGCGTGGCGATCGACGCCGCCCAGGTGCTGGTGACCAACGGCGGCAAGCAGGCCGTCTACAACACGTTCGCCGCGCTGCTGGACCCGCAGGACGAGGTCCTCGTCCCCTCCCCCTACTGGACCACCTACCCGGAGGCCATCCGCCTGGCCGGCGGCGTCCCCGTGGACGTGTTCGCGGGCCCCGAGGCCGGCTACAAGGTGAGCGTGGAGCAGCTCGAGGCCGCCGTCACCGAGCGCACCAAGGCCCTGCTGTTCGTCTCCCCGTCCAACCCCACCGGCGCCGTCTACTCCCCCGAGGAGACCGAGGCCGTGGGCCGCTGGGCTCTGGACCGAGGGCTGTGGGTGATCACGGACGAGATCTACGAGCACCTCACCTACGACGGCATGCCGTTCACCTCGATCCTGAAGGCCGTCCCGGAGCTGGCAGACCAGGCGGTGATCCTCAACGGCGTCGCCAAGACCTACGCCATGACCGGCTGGCGCGTGGGATGGATGGCCGGCCCGCTGGACGTGATCAAGGCCGCCACGAACCTGCAGTCCCACGCCACCTCGAACGTGTCCAACGTGTCCCAGCGGGCCGCCCTGGCCGCCGTCGCCGGACCGCTGGACGCCGTGGACGAGATGAAGGTCGCCTTCGACCGCCGCCGGCGCGCCATGGTCGAGGCCATGAACGCCGTCCCCGGCTTCCACTGCCCCACGCCGCAGGGCGCGTTCTACGCGTACGTGGACGTCCGCGAGGCCCTCGGCCGGACCTACCGCGGCGACGTCACCCCGACGACGTCGGCCGAGCTGGCCGCCTTCATCCTGGACGAGGCCGAGGTGGCCGTGGTCCCGGGCGAGGCGTTCGGCCCCTCCGGCTACCTGCGCCTGTCCTACGCGCTGGGCGACGACGACCTCGCCGAGGGCGTGGAGCGGATCCGGGCGCTGCTCTCCGAGTGACCCGCTCCCGACGCCCGGGCCCCCGCCGCCGCACGCCGGCCGCGGGGGCCCGCGCGCATCCGGGGGCGTGACGCCCGGGGCGGGGCGTCCGGAGCGGGGTGTCCGGAGCCGGGTGTCCGGAGCGCAGACCCGCTCAGGCGTAGCCGCGGCGGGCGGCCCAGCGGGTGAGCTCGTGGCGGTTGGAGAGCTGCAGCTTGCGCAGCACGGAGGAGACGTGGGTCTCCACGGTCCGGTCCGAGATGAACAGCTCGGCGCCGGCCTCGCGGTAGGTGTAGCCGCGGGCGATCAGGCGCATCACCTCGCGCTCGCGCGCGGAGAGCCGGTCCACGTCCTCGTCGGGGACGGCGGGCGAGGCCGGCGCGGCGGGCGCTGCCGCCGGGGCCGCGGCGCCGCGGAAGGCGTCCAGCACGAACCCGGCCAGCCGGGGCGAGAACACCGCGTCGCCGCCGGCCACGCGCACCGCGGCGTCCACGACCTCGGCCCCGGACGCCGTCTTGGTGATGTAGCCGCGCGCCCCCGCCCGGATCACCGCGACGACGTCCTCGGCGGCGTCCGAGACGGACAGCGCCAGGAACCGCTGCGCGGGCCGGCGGGCCAGCACCCGCTCGGCCACCTCGGCGCCCCCGCCGCCGGCGCCGCCGGGCAGGTGCACGTCCAGGAGCACGACGTCCGGGGCGAGCTCGAGGACCGCGCGGACCGCCTCGTCCACGTCCCCGGCCTCGCCCACGATCGCCAGGCGGGCGGGGTCCAGGTCCGCCCGGAGGCCGGAGCGGAAGATGGCGTGGTCGTCGACGATCACGGCGGTGCGGGGGGCGGGGACGCTCACGGACGCTCCTGGGCGGCGTGCGGGGGCACGCGGTCGGGTCGGATCAGGGTCAGGTGGACCTCGGTGCCGCCGGGGCCGGAGCGGATCCGCGCGGTGCCGCCGGCGCGCTCCATGCGCCCGACCACGGACTCGCGGACGCCGAGGCGGTCCGCCGGGACGGCCCCCGGGTCGAAGCCGGGGCCCCGGTCCCGCACGAACACCTCGGCCACGGTCCGGCCGTCGTCGTCCTCGGCGACCTCGGCGAACACCTGGGCGTCGCCGGCGTGCCGGGCCGCGTTGAGCATCGCCTCCCGGGCCGCGGCGGTCAGCGGCTCCAGCCACGCCCCCGAGGCCTCGCCCACGGCCACCACCTCGACGCGGCGCCCGTGGGCGTCCTCGACGGCGGCGGCGTGCTCCCGCAGGGTGGCGGCCAGCGAGTCGTGGCCGCCGCGGTCGTCCAGGGCGAGGAACCGGCGCAGCTCGCGCTCCTGTGCACGGGCGGCCCGGGCGACGGCCTCGGGGTCGTGTGCGCGACGCTGGATCAGCGCCAGGGACTGCAGCACCGAGTCGTGCAGGTGGGCCGCGATCTCGGCCCGCTGGGCCTGCACCGCGAACGCTGTGCGCTCGGCGTCGCGCCGGCGCAGCCACGACAGCGCGTAGGGCATGGCCACCATCGCGACGCCGGCGATCAGGGCGACGGCGACCAGCAGCCCCAGCCACAGGTCCCCCGAGGTCACGCCGCCGAGGACGATCGCGAGCACGGCGAGCAGCACGAGCGCGGTGCCGAGCGCCAGGCGCACGACCCGTCCCACACGCCCGGCGGGCGGGCCCCCGGCCAGGTCGAGCTGCATCCAGGCCAGCCCGAGCCCGATCACGAGCACCGCCACCGGCCCCACGAGGGCCCAGTCCACGGCGAGCCCCAGGCCGTCCGCGACCGTGATCACGCCGACGCCGAGCACCACTCCCGCCAGCAGCACCGGCCAGCCGCCCTCGCGCACCCGCTCGAGCACCTCGGGGGCGCGCCCGCGCAGGCTCGGCGCCTCGCCGGTCGGCGCGCCGTCCGCGCCCTCCTCGGGCATGAGCAGCCACAGCCAGACGTAGAGGGCGAGCCCGGCGCCGCCCGCGAGCGCGAGCACGGCGAACCCGGCCCGCGCCGTGCGCGGCGACAGGTCCAGGTGGCGAGCCACGCCGGCGGCGACGCCGGAGACCGGCCGGTCCGCGCGGTGGCGCATCAGCGGGGCGCGGGTTCCGGACGCGCGGGTTTCGGACG
>NZ_JANQCJ010000200.1:0-2591 GCF_024723355.1 Micrococcus sp. HG099
CGGACCCCCTCACCACGGACCCCGGCCTGCGGTGCGGGCCTAGACTGACCCCCGGCGGCCCGGTCCGCGCCGATCGCCCCTTCCCCGTCGCGCCGCCCTCGTCCCCCGGAGGCCCCGTGTCCCATCCGTCCGTCGCGTCCGTCCCGCCGCCCGACCCCGTCGATCCCGCCGACGACGCCGCCGCGGTCCACCCGCCCCAGCTGCCCGGCGCGCTGCGCACCCCGCCCGCGCGCACGCTCGTCGAGCTGTTCGACGCGACGGCGCGCGAGCACCCCGACGCCCCGGCCCTCGACGACGGCGTGGAGCCGCTGACCTACGCCGAGCTGCAGGCGCGCGTCGACGAGACCGCACGGCACCTGTGGGCCGCCGGCGTGCGGACCGGGGACCGGGTGGGCGTGCGGATCGCCTCCGGCACCGCCGCCCTCTACGTGTCCATCCTGGGCGTGCTCGCCGCCGGCGCCGCCTACGTGCCGGTGGACGCGGACGACCCCGAGGAGCGCGCCCGGCTCGTCTTCGGCGAGGCCCGCGTGGCCGGCGTGCTCACGGACGAGCGCGTCTACGCCCCCGCCGACGACCACGCGCCCCGCCCGGACGCGGAGGCCCGCGCCCCCGGGCTCGAGGACGACGCGTGGGTCATCTTCACCTCCGGCTCCACCGGCACCCCCAAGGGCGTGGCCGTGAGCCACCGCTCGGCCGCGGCCTTTGTGGACGCGGAGGCGCGGATCTTCCTCGCCGAGGACCCCCTGGCCCCCGGCGACCGCGTGCTCGCCGGCCTCTCCGTGGCCTTCGACGCCTCGTGCGAGGAGATGTGGCTGGCCTGGCGGCACGGCGCCTGCCTCGTCCCGGCCCCGCGCTCCCTGGTGCGCTCCGGCATGGACCTCGGCCCGTGGCTGGCGGAGCGGCGGATCACCGCCGTCTCCACCGTGCCCACCCTCGCCGCCATGTGGCCCACCGAGGCGCTGGACAACGTGCGCCTGCTGATCTTCGGCGGCGAGGCCTGCCCGCCCGAGCTCGCCGCCCGCCTCGCCGAGGACGGCCGCGAGGTCTGGAACACCTACGGCCCCACCGAGGCCACCGTGGTGGCGTGCGCCGCGCCGCTGACCGGCGTCGGCCCCGTCCGGATCGGCCTGCCGCTGGACGGCTGGGACCTGGCCGTCGTCGACCCCGCCACCGGGGTGCCGGTGGCCGAGGGCGCCACGGGCGAGCTGATCATCGGCGGCGTGGGGCTGGCCCGCTACCTGGACCCGGCCAAGGACGCCGAGAAGTACGCCCCGATGCCGACCCTCGGCTGGGAGCGGGCCTACCGCTCCGGCGACCTGGTGGTGTTCGAGCCCGAGGGCCTGCTGTTCGTGGGCCGCGCCGACGACCAGGTGAAGCTGGGCGGGCGGCGCATCGAGCTCGGCGAGGTCGACGCCGCCCTCCAGGCGCTGCCCGGCGTGCACGGCGGCGCGGCCGCCGTGCAGACGACGCCGGCCGGCCACCAGATCCTCGTCGGCTACCTCGTGTCCGCCGACCCGGAGGCGGACCTCGACCTGCACCTGGCCCGCGAACGCCTCGCCGAGGAGCTGCCGGCCGCCCTCGTGCCCCGCCTCGCCCTCGTGGACGCCCTGCCCACGAAGACCTCCGGCAAGGTGGACCGCCACGCCCTGCCCTGGCCGCTGCCCGGCGCCGAGCCGGACGACGAGGCGCCCCAACCGGACGAGGCCACCCCGCACGGCTGGGTGCTGCGCCAGTGGGCGGACGTGCTCGGCGCGCCGCCGTCCGGCCCGGACGCCGACTTCTTCGAGGCCGGCGGCGGCTCCCTCGCCGCCGCGCAGCTCGTGGCCCGCCTGCGGCTGCGCCACCCCGCCGTGACGGTCCAGGACGTCTACCGCAACCCCACCGCCTCGGCGCTGGCGGCCGCCGTCGTCGGCGAGGACGGCGGGGCCGGCGGCATCGAGGTGCACGACCGGCACGTGGCGAGCACCCGTCACCGCACCCAGTGGGCCCAGACCCTCGTGGGACTGCCCGTGTTCGTGCTGCCCGCGATGCGCCTGGGCGTGTGGACGGGGCTGGCGCTGAACCTGCTCGCCCTCACGGGGCTGGCCCCCGGGCTGCCGACCGTCCCCTGGTGGGTCCTGGCGGTCGCCGGGCTGCTCGTGGTCACGGTGCCCGGGCGCATGCTCGTGACGGCCCTGGCGGCGCGCCTGCTGCTGCGCGGCGTGGAGCCCGGCTCCCACCTCCGCGGCGGCCGGGTGCACCTGCGCCTGTGGCTGGCCCAGCAGATCACGGACGTCGTGGACCCCTACTCCCTGGCCGGCGCGATGTGGGTGCCCGCCTACGCGCGGCTGCTCGGCAACCGCATCGGGCCGGACGTGGACCTGCACAGCGTTCCGCCGGTGACCGGCCTGCTCACGGTGGGCGAGGGCGCCTCGATCGAGCCCGAGGTGGACCTGTCCGGATACTGGGTGGACGGCGACGTCGTCCGGATCGGTGAGGTGCGCATCGGCGCCGGCGCCGTGGTGGGGGCCCGCAGCACGCTGCTGCCCGGCGCCCGCGTGGGCGCCGGGGCCCACGTGGAGGCCGGGTCCACGGTGGCCGGCCGCCTGCGC
>NZ_JANQCJ010000201.1:0-2572 GCF_024723355.1 Micrococcus sp. HG099
CATCCGCGCCGCCCGCGAGGCCGCGCAGGGCCGCGGACCGGCCCGGCCCGCCGGGAACGGCCCCGCCGCGCCGTCGGCCCCCGCCGTCGGCTGGGAGGACGAGGTCGCCAGCGACGACGACGTCGCCCTCGAGGACTCGGGCCTGGTGGGCCGCGCCGTCGTGGAACGGGTCCTCGGCGCCCGACTCCTGGAGGAGCGCTCGAACTCCGCCTGAGGCGGACGGGGCTTCCGATGTCCGGGGGCCCGGGCATGATGGACAGGTCGCCGGCACCGGCGGCCGCGCCCGGGCACCGGCCCCGGCGCAGGGACGGGGAGACGAAGGAGACGGATGTACCAGGGCGCAGTCCAGGACCTGATCGACGAGCTCGGCCGCCTGCCGGGCATCGGGCCGAAGTCCGCCCAGCGCATCGCCTTCCACATGCTGGAGGCGGACCGGGAGGACATGCTGCGCCTCGCGGACGCGATCCGCACCGTCAAGGACAAGGTGCGGCTCTGCTCGGTGTGCTTCAACGTGTCCGAGGACGAGGTGTGCTCCCTGTGCCGGGACGAGCGCCGGGACGCCTCCCAGATCTGCGTGGTCGAGGAGTCCCAGGACGTCATGGCCATGGAGCGCACGCGCGCCTTCCAGGGCCGGTACCACGTGCTCGGCGGCGCCATCAATCCGATCGCCGGCATCGGCCCGGAGCAGTTGCACGTGCGCGAGCTGCTCACCCGCCTGCAGGACGAGGCCGTGCAGGAGGTCATCCTCGCCACGGACCCCAACCTGGAGGGCGAGGCCACGGCCACCTACCTCGGGCGGCTGCTCGGCGCCACCGGCATCCGCGTCACCCGCCTCGCCTCCGGCCTGCCCGTGGGCGGGGACCTCGAGTACGCGGACGAGGTGACCCTCGGCCGCGCCTTCGAGGGACGCCGCCTCATCAGCGGCTGACGCCCCCGGACCACGACGACGCCGCCCGCCCCCGGTGAGGGGCGGGCGGCGTCGTCGTCCCCGGGCCTGTTCCCGAGCCTGGTCGCGGCCTGGTCCCGGCCCGACCGCACCGACCGCACCGGCCGGGCCTGCCGGGCGCGGCTCAGGCCACGCGGGTGCCCGCGGGCAGGCGGCCCGCCGGGGTGTCCAGGCGGCGGTGGCCCCACCACAGCAGGCCGCCGGTGAGCGCCGCCTGCATGGCCAAGCCGAGCGGCCAGACGGGCCAGGTGCCCTCGCGGTCCGGCACGGAGGTCGTGTCGATGCGGCGCAGCTGCCCGTCGAGGCACTCGGTGGTCTCGGCCGGGTCCTGCTGGGTCAGGCGCAGCGCGGCGGACATCATGTTCAGGGGCCCGGTGTCGGGGGTGAACTGCATGGACGCGCCCGTGGGATCCCACGGCGAAGCGTCCGCGAGCACGGCGTACGGGTTCGCCGCCAGCAGCCAGCCGACGCGGCGAGGGTCCGGCACGGACTGGACCTCGACCGGGCCCACGCAGGCGTCGGCGATCCCGTCGTAGGCGTCCGGGTTCTGCCGCTCCCACTCGGCCCAGGCCGCGTCGATCTCCGCCTGGGTCATGTTCTCCACGTCCTGCCCCTCGAGGGGGTCGGCCATCGTCATGCCGTCGTGCTCCGGCATGTTGGCGCGCACGTCGGTCTGCAGGAACTGCAGCGAGAGCACGAACGCCACGAGGGTGCCGATGCTCAGCGCGGCCACGATCAGGTAGGTCACCACGACGGCGAACAGCGTGCGCCCGGCGATCGCCGAGACCGCCACGCCGATGCCGGTGATGACGCCGAACTCCACGAGGATCATCAGCAGGCCCACGAGCACGAACAGCGGCGAGACCCGCCCCACCACGGCCGCCACGGCGAGCCAGGGCAGCGCCGCCACGAGGAACGCGGCCGACGCGATCCAGGCCGCGATCCACTTGCCGGCCATCAGCTGGCCGGTGCGCAGCAGCGTCACCTGGGTGATCGCGAGCGTGCCGCCGGCCCGGTCGCCCGAGATCGCGTTGGCGGCGAGGACCGGGGAGACGAGCAGGGACAGGGTCAGCACGAACAGCAGGACGCCGTCGAAGAGCCACTGCCCGGCGGAGCGCATCTGCACCTCGGCGGCGGCCGGGTCCATGCCCTGGCTCTGCAGGTCACTGAGGGTGGTGGCGCGCAGCCCGAGCGCGCCGAGCGTCACGGCGCCCACCACGAGGAAGAACACGCCCAGCAGGACGTACCAGCCGCGCGAGCGCAGGCGCTGGCGCAGCTCCATGCCCACCACGGTGCGCACGGCGGAGGCGGTGCTGAGGCGTCCGCCCCCCGGCGGGCGGAGCGGCGGCGGGCCCTGACGGGTCGGGTCGGCGACGACGGTGCTCACGGGCGGTCTCCTTCGGCGGTGTCCCGGTCCAGGTGCAGGCCCAGGTAGGCGTTCTCGAGGCGCGATCCCTCGGGGGCGAAGTGGCTGACCGGCACGCCCTCGCGCACCAGGTCCGCCAGCAGCTCGGCGGCGGCGGTCTCCCCGCGCAGCCCCACCACGACGCCGGCGCGCGGCTGGCCGTGGGCGGCGGCGGGCTCGACGGCGAGGCCGCGGGCCTCGAGGGCCCGCACGAGCACGTC
>NZ_JANQCJ010000202.1:0-2562 GCF_024723355.1 Micrococcus sp. HG099
GGCCAGGGCCGCCGGCTCCCCAGTCGGGCCGCTCACGCGCACCCCGTGCGCGGCCAGGCGGGCCGCGCCGCCGCCGTCGACCCCCGTGGGGTCCGCGACGGCGTAGCGCACCGCGCCGACGCCGGAGGCCAGGATCGCGCCGGAGCAGGGGCCGGTGGAGCCGGTGTGGTCGCAGGGCTCGAGGGTGACGTGCAGGGTCAGGCCCGCCGGGTCGAGCGCGGCCAGGGCCGGGTCCGCGGCGCGGGCGGCCTCCCAGCGGGCGAGGGCGTCGACCTCGGCGTGGGCGGTGCCACGCCCGCGGTGGTGGCCCGCCGCGAGGACGCGGCCGGCGTCGTCGGTGAGGACGGCCCCCACGAGGGGGTTGGCGCCGCGCACGCCGCGCAGCGCGGCGCCGACGGCCAGCGCCATGGGGTCCGGGGCGCCGCTCATCGGGCCGCGTGCTCCTCGGGCCCGTCCGGCAGCAGCGTCTCCACGGCCGGCTTGTCCCGGTCCTTGGCCCGCAGCCACACGAAGAACCCGATCAGCGTGAACGCGCCGTAGAAGGCGTACATCACGGCCGAGGCGTAGTAGCCGGTGCTCCACAGCAGGGGCACGCCGACGACGTCGACCGCCACCCACACCAGCCAGAACTCCACCCAGCCGCGCGCCATGCCGTACGTGGCCAGCAGGGAGCCGACGAAGGTCCACGCGTCCGCCCACACCGGCTCCCATGAGCCGAGGGCCCGGAACACCGGGGTGAGCGCGAGGGTGCCGATCACCATGCCCAGCACGAGGAAGGCCCGGCCGCCCAGGCCCGCCCACTCGGGGGTGATCGCGGTGGCGTGCTCGGAGCGGCCGCGGCGGGCCTCGTTCCAGCGGACCCAGCCGTACACGGAGACGGCGATGAACATCACCTGGCGGCCGGCCTGGCCGAGGAGGGTGGCGTGGTCCGCGCCGGTGAAGAGGGAGGCCAGGAAGACCGTCAGCAGGATGAGGTTGCCGAGGATGCCCACGGGCCAGGCCCAGACCTTGCGCGCCATGCCGCCGAGGGCGGAGGCGAGGCCGAAGACGTTGCCCAGCACCTCGCGCATGAGCAGGCCGCCGCCGGCGACGGGGATGGTCCAGTTGAATGCGTCGACGAGCCAGTCCATGTCCGTGACGCCACCTCCTCGGTTCGGGACTCCGAGGGGTGCGCTCCGTGGCCCTCCCGCGCGAGGGTGCGGGACGGCTCGGCCGCGTGCCTCTCCCATCCCGACTGTACGGTCGGCACCGGAATTCCACCGGTCAGGCCGCCCGGCACCGGCCTCGGGTCGAGGTCGGGCCGCGCGGTTAGCGGGCTGTCACCGCCGGTGCGGACTTCCACCGCATCTCGGAGCACGTTGCTGTCCAGCAGTATCACACGGCCGACCGTGACCCGCCGCCCAGCGGCGGCGTGCGACCGTCAGCAGCAGGCGCGGGCGGCGGCCCGGCGCAGCCCGTCGACGGCGGCGTCCGGGTCCTCTGCGCCGAACACGGCCGAGCCGGCCACGAAGACGTCCGCCCCGGCCTCGGCGGCCCGCTCGATGGTCTCGGCGTTCACGCCGCCGTCTACCTGCAGGGCCAGCGGGGCGGCGGCGCCGTCCAGGGCGCGGCGGGCGCGGCGGATCTTGGGCAGCACGACGTCGAGGAAGGCCTGGCCCCCGAAGCCGGGCTCCACGGTCATCAGCAGGAGCATGTCCAGCTCGGGGAGCATGTCCAGGTAGGGCTCCACGGGCGTGGCCGGCTTGAGGGCCATGCCCGCGCGGGCGCCCGCGGCGCGCAGCTCGCGGGCCAGGCGCACGGGGGCCGCGGAGGCCTCCGCGTGGAAGGTCACCGACTCCGCCCCGGCCTCGGCGTAGCCGGGGGCCCAGCGGTCCGCGTCCTCGATCATCAGGTGGATGTCCAGCGGCAGGTCGGTGGCCCGGCGGATGGCCTCCACCACGGGCAGGCCCAGGGTGAGGTTGGGGACGAAGTGGTTGTCCATGACGTCCACGTGCACGGCGTCCGCGCCGCGGATCCGGCCCAGCTCCTCGGCCAGGCGCGCGAAGTCCGCGGAGAGGATCGACGGGTGCAGGCGGGGGGCGCGGGGGCTCATCCTCGGGTCCTCTCGGGGCTCTCGGGGGTGTCGGACGGGGCGCGCAGCAGCGCCAGGAACATGGCGTCGGTGCCGTGGCGGTGCGGCCAGAGCTGGGCGGTGCGGGCCGCCACGTCGTCCGGGGCCGCCGCGCCGGCGGCCTCGTCGCCACCGGGCTCGCCCTCATCCAGGCGCAGGTCGCCGAGGGCGACCTCGGAGAGCACCGCGCCGGCGTCGAGCAGCTCCAGCTCGGGGCGACGGCGCAGCAGATCCTGGACCTGCACCGTGGTCTCGGCCACGTGCGGGGAGCACGTGACGTAGGCCAGGACGCCGCCCGGGGCGAGCACCGCGGCGGCGGCGTCGAGCAGCTCGGACTGCAGCCCGGTCAGCTCGGCGAGGTCGGCCGGGGTGCGGCGCCAACGGGACTCGGGCCGGCGGCGCAGCGCGCCCAGGCCCGTGCAGGGGGCGTCCACGAGGACGCGGTCGAACCC
>NZ_JANQCJ010000203.1:0-2554 GCF_024723355.1 Micrococcus sp. HG099
GGTGGAGCCCGTCGACCCGACCGCCGCGCCGGCCTCTGCCGCCCCGGCAGCCCCGCCCGCGTCCGGGCGGGTCCCCCGCCGCCGTCGGCGTCGCGGGCGCCTGATCCCGCTGCGCGGGGTCCTGCGCCGCCGTCGCCCGGTGTTCCTGGCCGAGGACCGGGTGGACCCGGACCCCGAGCACCCGGCGCCGGAGGCGGCCGGGGAGCCGCCCGTCACCGCGGTGACGGTGGAGTCCCCCGTGGCGACCGGCTTCCTGCTCACCGTGGGCGTCGCCCTGGCGCTGGCCGTGGTGTGGGTGCTGCGGACCAACGGGCAGCTGCTCGTGTGGATCGCCGCCGCCCTGTTCATTGCCCTCGGCCTGGACCCGCTCGTGCGGCGGGTGGAGTCCTGGGGCGCGCCCCGCTGGGCCGGCGTGCTCACCGCCGCGCTGGGCCTGGCCGCCGTCGCCGGGGCGTTCGTGGCCCTGCTGGTGCCCACCGTCGTCGAGCAGTCCCGCCAGCTCGTCGAGGGGCTCCCCGGCACGATCGAGGACGTGATGACCTCCGCCTGGTTCATCGAGCTGGACCAGGAGTTCCACATCCAGGAGGCGGTCCGGGCCCAGACCGACCGGCTCACCACGGACGGGGCGGCCGTCACCGACCTGTTCGGCGGGCTCCTGGGGATCGGGCAGACCGTGCTGAACGCGTTCTTCTCCGTGTTCGTGGTGGTGGTCCTGACCCTCTACTTCCTCGCCTCGCTGCCGCATATGAAGTACTGGGCCTACCGCCTGGCGCCGCGCTCGCGCCGCCCGCAGGTGGAGCGCCTCTCCGAGCAGATCACCTCCTCGGTGGGCCACTACGTGATGGGCCAGTCCTTCGTGGCGGCGCTCAACGGCACCGTCGCCTTCACGGCGCTGGCCATCGCCGGCACCCCCTTCGCCGTCCTGCTGGCCGCCTTCGCGGCCTTCATGGCGTTCATCCCGCTGGTGGGCGCGGTGATCGGCGGCACCGTGCTGACGCTGCTGAGCCTGCTGACCTCCTGGCAGACGGCGGCCGCGTTCGCCGCGATCTACTTCGTCTACCTGCAGATCGAGGCCTACGTGGTCTCCCCGCGCGTCATGGCCCGCGCCGTCGCCGTGCCGGCCGCCGTCGCCGTCATCGCCGTGATCGCCGGCGGCGCGCTGCTCGGCGTCCTGGGCGCCCTCATGGCCATCCCGCTGGCCGCGGCGCTGTCCCTGCTGGTCCGGGAGGTCTTCATCCCGCGCCAGGACGCCCGCTGAGCCCGCCGACGACGACGGCGCGCCGGAGACGTCAGCGGCCGACGCGCGTGCGCCAGCAGACCGGGTGCCAGTGGCGGCGGTCCGCCCCGGCGTCCTCGTCCCCCATGATCCAGTCCGAGCGCCACGCGACCAGGTGCGCCTGGCCCTGGCGGATCACCCGTCCGCAGCCCGGGCACGTGTAGTCCTTCACCGCGCGCCAGGAGGGGATCTGGCGGACGTGCCAGCCGCCGTCGCCGCCGGACTGGTGCGAATAGCCCGGGTCCAGGCCCAGGAGCTCCTCCAGGGGGTCCGCCATCCCGGGGCCCGGGCGGGTCCGTCGCGAGGAGCCGGAGGCGCCGCGCTCGCCGCGGCGCGGGGCCGAGGAGCGGCGGGGACGGTGGGAGCGGGGCATGCCCCCATGCTGGCACAGCCCGGCCGGTGCCCGCCTCCGCGCGCCCGGGACGCCTAGACTGGCTCGGTGCGTCTCGTCATCGCCCGCTGCTCCGTCACCTACGAGGGCCGCCTCAACGCCCACCTGCCCCCCGCCACGCGCCTGCTCATGGTCAAGGCGGACGGGGCCGTGCTCGTGCACTCCGACGGCGGCTCCTACAAGCCGCTGAACTGGATGAGCCCGCCCGCCACGCTGCACACCACGGCGCCCACCGCCGAGCAGGCCGAGCAGGGCGTCGTCGAGGTGTGGCGCGTCCAGGCCGCCAAGTCGGACGACCGCCTCATGATCCTCATCGAGGAGATCCTCGCGGACCAGTCCCACGAGCTCGGCGCGGACCCCGGCCTCGTCAAGGACGGCGTGGAGGCGGACCTGCAGCGGCTGCTGGCCGAGCAGATCGGCCTGCTCGGGGACGGGCACACCCTGGTGCGCCGCGAGTACATGACGGCGATCGGCCCCGTGGACATCCTGGCCCGGGACCCCGAGGGCGGCACCGTGGCCGTGGAGCTCAAGCGCCGCGGGGACATCGACGGCGTGGAGCAGCTCACCCGCTACCTCGAGCTGATGAACCGCGACCCCCTGCTGGCCCCCGTGCGCGGCGTCTTCGCCGCCCAGCAGATCAAGCCGCAGGCGCGCACGCTGGCCGAGGACCGCGGCATCCGCTGCGTGACCCTGGACTACGACGCCATGCGCGGCGTGGACGATGCCGACTCCCGCCTCTTCTGAGCCCCTCCTGCGCGCCGCCACGGGCCCGTCCGTGCCGGCCGAGCCGGGCGGCGACCCCCAGGCCCTGACCGTCGTCTGGGAGGAGCCCGCCGCCGGCCGCGCCCCCGACGACGCCGCCCCGGTCCGCCTGCGCTGGGCCGGCC
>NZ_JANQCJ010000204.1:0-2550 GCF_024723355.1 Micrococcus sp. HG099
GGCCAGGGCCTCGGCCTCGACGGCGCGCTGGCGGTCCGCCGGGCTGTGCTCCATGAGCACGCGCGCGTGGGCGAGCTCGGCGGCGCAGCCCAGCTCCTCGGCGATCGGCGCGAGCCGCTCGAGGTCCGCGCCCAGGTGCTCGGCCAGCGGCACCTGGGTGCCGGCGGCGTCCACGATCACCGTGGCGTCCATCCCGTAGCGGGAGGCCCGCCACTTGTTCTCCTGCGTGTACCACGGCGGCAGGATCTCCATGTGGCGCCCCCGCTCCACGTCCGCGGACAGCTCGTGCACGAGGCACTGCGTGTAGGCGGCGACGGCGGCGATCTCCTCGAGCGTGGCCATCCCGTCGCACGCGCGCATCTCCACCGTGCCCAACCGCGGCACCGCGCGCACGTCCCAGCGGCACTCGGTGACGTCCTCCACCATGCCCACGTCCGTCATCTGCTGCACGCAAGCCTCGAACTCCGCCCACGTCTCGAACTGGAAGGGCAGGCCCGCGGTGGGCAGCTGCTGGAAGAGCTGGGTGCGCTGGGACTGGTAGCCGGTGTCCGCCCCCACCCAGAACGGCGAGGACGCGGACAGCGCCAGCAGGTGCGGGAAGCGGCTGATGAGGCGGTTGACGGCGGGCATCGCCTTGGCCGGGTCGTCGAGGCCCACGTGCACGTGGACCCCGAAGATCAGCATCTGCCGGCCCCAGTACTGGGTGAGGTCCACCATGCGGCCGTACCGCTCCTTGGGGGTGATCGGCTGGGTCATCGCCTCCCCGAACGGGTGGGTGCCCTGGCAGTACAGCGCCAGGCCGCGGTCGGCGGCGGCGCGCGCCACTCTGGCCGCGATGGTGCCGAGCTCGGCCACCGCCGCCGGAACGGCCTCGTGCACGCCGGTGACCAGCTCGACCGTGTTCTGCAGCAGCTCGCCGGTGACGTGGGGGTGGTCCTCGCCCTCCGCGAGCCCGGCCTCCTCGTGGAGCTCGTGCAGGATCGCGGGGGCCTCGGAGCGCAGGTCCCCGGTCGCGGCGTCCACGAGCGCGACCTCCCACTCGATGCCGAGGGTGGACTGCGTGGAGTCGGCGAAGGGCAGATTCATGGACCCATCCTAGGGACCGCCGCCCGCCACCGCGCGGGGGCGCCGTCGGCGGACCTACGCTGGAGCCCATGGCCCGCCCCCGTCCGTCCGCCCGCGCCCCCCGTCCCACGGCCGCCGCCTCGGAGGCGGACCCCACCGCCCTCGCCCCTGTCCTCGAGCCCGAAGGGCGGGCGCTGCTGGACTCCCTGGGCGAGCACCGCGCGGCGGACGCGCTCGCGGTCTCCTCCCGGCTGCGCGCCGCCGGGCATCCGCCCGAGCGGGTGGCGGCCGTGCTGACCCAGGCGGACCTGCGCGCCCGCGCTGTGCCGCGGCTCGGCCCGGACGCGCGGGGCATGCTGTTCACCCGGGACGGCCTCGAGCAGGCCACCCGGCCCGTCGTGGCGGCGCTGCACGCGCAGCGGATGGCCGCCGCCGGGGCCCGGACGGTCGCCGACCTGGGCTGCGGGCTGGGCCTGGACGCCCGGGCGTTCGCCGACGCCGGCCTGGGGGTGGTCGCCGTGGAGCGGGACGCCGTCGTCGCCGCGGCCGCCGAGGTCAACCTGACCGACCGCCCCGGCGCCCGCGTGGTGCACGGCGACGCCGTGCCGTGGGCCCGCGAGCACGTGCCCGCGCAGGCGGACGCCGTGTGGCTGGACCCCGCGCGCCGCCAAGTGGGCGGGGGCGGATCGGCCCGCGTGTTCGACCCCGAGGCGTTCTCCCCTCCGCTGAGCGTGGTCGAGGAGCTGGCGGCCACCGGCGTCCCGGTCGGCGTCAAGCTCGGCCCGGGCCTGCCCCACGAGGCCGTGCCGGCCGGCGCGGAGGCGGAGTGGGTCAGCGTGGACGGCGACGTCGTGGAGGCCGCCCTGTGGTTCAACGCCGCCGCCCGGCCCGGGGTGCGCCGCGCCGCCCGTGTGATCGACACCCGCGGCGGGCAGGCGACGACGGCGGAGCTCGTCTCCGGCGCGGACTTCGGCGACTCCCCGGGGGTCGAGGCCGTGGGGGAGGAGGGCATGCCCGGGCTGGTGGGGGAGGTGCTCCACGAGCCGGACGGCGCCGTCATCCGGGCCGGGCTCGTCACGGACCTGGCGGTCTCCTGGCCGACGCCGGCCCGCCAGCTGGACCCGCACCTGGCCTATTTGGTGGCCACCGAGCACGCGGTCGACCCGCTGGCCCGGGCGTACCGGATCGACGCGGTCCACGATTTCCACCTCAAGTCTCTGCGCCGGTGGGCGAAGGAGACGGGGGTCGGCCGCCTGGACGTGAAGAAGCGGGGCGTGCGCGAGACGCCCGAGGAGGTCCGCCGGCAGGTCCTGGGCGGCTCGAAGGGCGGCCGGGCCGCCGCCGGCGGGCGGCACGCGACGCTCGTGCTGGCCCGCGTGGGCGAGCGCCGGTTCGCGCTCGAGGTGACGCCCCTGGACTGAGGGAGGCCGCGCCGGGAGGCCGCCGGGGACGACCCGTGGCGGTTGCTGGCGCAGGGTCGCCGGG
>NZ_JANQCJ010000205.1:0-2531 GCF_024723355.1 Micrococcus sp. HG099
CCCACGGGGTGCGCGCCCCCGCCGACGTCGACCCCGGCCACGTCTCCGGCTTCCTGCGGGCGCTGGGCACCGGCGAGGACGGCGGGCGGCCCCTCGCGGTCCGCTCGGCGGCCCGCGTGCTCGCGGCCGTGCGCGGCCTGCACCGGTTCTGGGCCCTCGAGGGACTCACGCCCGCCGACCCCGCCCGCGACGTCCACCCGCCGAAGCCGGGCGACCGCCTGCCGAAGGCGCTCCCCGTGGAGCAGGTGACGGCGCTGCTGGAGGCCGTGCCCGTCGACACCCCCGCCGGACTGCGGGACCGCGCGCTGCTCGAGTTCCTCTACGGCACCGGCGCCCGCATCTCCGAGGTGGTCGGCCTCGACGTCGACGACGTGGTGGGGCTCGCGCAGACCGGGGACGACGGCGGCCAGCCCGTGGTCCGCCTGTTCGGCAAGGGGTCCAAGGAGCGCGTGGTGCCGATCGGCTCCTACGCGGCCGCCGCGCTCGACGCATGGCTGGTGCGGGGACGGCCCACGATCATGACGGGAGTCACACGCTCCACGCCCGCCCTGTTCGTCAACGCCCGCGGGGGCCGGCTCTCCCGGCAGTCCGCGTGGGCCGTGCTGAAGCGGGCGGCCGAGCGCGCCGGCCTCGAGGCGGACGTCTCGCCCCACACCCTGCGCCACTGCTTCGCCACGCACCTGCTGGCCGGCGGCGCGGACGTCCGCGTGGTCCAGGAGCTGCTCGGGCACGCGTCCGTGACCACCACGCAGGTGTACACCCTCGTCACCGTGGACTCCCTGCGCGAGGTCTACGCCGCCGCGCATCCGCGCGCGCGCTGAGCCCCGCACCTGATACGCTCGAGATCCGTGGTGAAACGAACTTCTCGTACTCAGACGTCCACGCGCGTCACCCGTCACGTGTTCGTGACCGGCGGTGTCGCCTCCTCCCTCGGCAAGGGGCTCACGGCCTCCTCGCTCGGCCACCTGCTCAAGGCGCGCGGGCTCAGGGTGGTGATGCAGAAGCTCGACCCCTACCTCAACGTGGACCCGGGCACCATGAACCCGTTCCAGCACGGCGAGGTGTTCGTCACCGAGGACGGCGCCGAGACGGACCTGGACATCGGCCACTACGAGCGCTTCCTCGACGAGGACCTCGACGGCCTGGACAACGTGACCACCGGCCAGGTGTACTCCACCGTGATCGCCCGCGAGCGCCGCGGCGAGTACCTCGGGGACACCGTCCAGGTCATCCCGCACATCACCGACGAGATCTGCCGCCGGATGCGCCTGCCCGCGGAGCCCCGCGGCGACCGCCCCGCCCCGGACGTGATCATCACGGAGATCGGCGGCACCGTCGGCGACATCGAGTCGCAGCCCTTCCTCGAGGCCGCCCGCCAGGTCCGCCAGGACGTCGGCCGCGACGACGTCTTCTTCCTGCACGTCTCCCTCGTGCCGTACATCGGCCCCTCGCAGGAGCTCAAGACCAAGCCCACCCAGCACTCCGTGGCCGCCCTGCGCTCGATCGGCATCCAGCCGGACGCGATCGTGCTGCGCTCGGACCGGGCCGTCCCCGACGACGTCCGCGGCAAGATTGCCCGCATGTGCGACGTCCCGCAGGACGCCGTCGTCAACTGCGCCGACGCCCCCTCCATCTACGACATCCCCCGCGTCATCCACGACCAGGGCCTCGACGCCCATGTGGTGCAGTCCCTGGACCTGAAGTTCAAGGACGTGGACTGGACCGCCTGGGACGCGCTCATGGACGCCGTGCACCACCCGGAGCATGAGCTCACCGTGGCGCTCGTGGGCAAGTACGTGGACCTGCCGGACGCCTACCTGTCCGTCACCGAGGCGCTGCGCGCCGGTGGCTTCGCCCACCGGGCCAAGGTGGGCATCCGCTGGGTGGCCGCGGACGAGTGCGCCACCCCCGAGGGCGCGGCGGCGGCGCTCGCGGACGTCGACGCCGTGTGTGTGCCCGGCGGCTTCGGCGTGCGCGGGCTCGAGGGCAAGCTCGGCGCGCTGCGGCACGCCCGCGAGCAACGGATCCCGACGCTGGGTCTGTGCCTGGGCCTGCAGTCCATGGTCATCGAGTACGCCCGCAACGTCCTCGGCCTGGAGGACGCGGACTCCACCGAGTTCGACCCGGAGACCGCCTCGCCCGTGATCGCCACCATGGCCGAGCAGGAGCAGATCGTGGCCGGCGAGGGGGACCTCGGCGGCACCATGCGCCTGGGCGCCTTCCCCGCGACCCTGCGCCCGGGCTCCGTGGTGGCCGAGGCGTACGGCACCACCGAGGTGACCGAGCGCCACCGCCACCGCTACGAGGTGAACAACGCCTACCGCGACCGCCTCGAGGAGGCCGGCCTCGCGATCTGCGGCACCTCCCCGGACGGCGCCCTTGTGGAGTTCGTGGAGCTGCCCCGGGACGTGCACCCGTACTACGTGTCCACGCAGGCCCACCCGGAGTTCTCCTCCCGGCCGACCCGCCCGCACCCGCTGTTCGCCGGCCTCGTCGCCGCCGGCCTGGCCCGCCGCGCCGACGCGGCGGCC
>NZ_JANQCJ010000206.1:0-2469 GCF_024723355.1 Micrococcus sp. HG099
GCCGCGCACCGCGGCGACCTCGAGGGCGCGGCCGAGCTGGCGGCCCGGCACCCGCGCAATCGGCACCTGGCCCGGCGCATGGCGGGGGAGCGGGATGCCTTCCGGGGCGTCGCCCCCGCCCTGCCGCGGGAGGCCGGCTACGCCCCCGAGCCGGGCCGGGTGCTCCACGTGCTCACGAACTCCCTTCCGCACACCGGCTCGGGCTACGCCCAGCGCAGCCACTCGATCCTGGCCTCGCTGCGCGCGGAGGGCTTCGACGTCGCGGCGGTCACCCGCCCCGGCTACCCCGTACAGATCGGTGTGCCCTGGGCGGCCGGGCGCGACGTCGTCGACGGGATCGACTACCACCGGCTGCTGCCGGCGCGCCTGGCCCAGGGCCAGGCCGCCCGGCTCCAGCAGCACGCCGAGCTGCTGGCCGAGCACGTGAGGGCCACACGGCCCGCCCTGCTCCACACGACCACCCACTTCGTCAACGCCGTGGCGGTCGAGGCCGTCGCCCGCGCCTTCGGCATCCCGTGGGTCTACGAGGTGCGCGGACAGCTGGCGGACACGTGGGCGGCCGTGCGCGGCCCGGAGGCGCTCGCCTCCGAGCGCTACCGCCTCTTCCAGGAACGCGAGACGCAGGCGGCCCGCGGCGCCGACGGCGTCGTGACCCTCGGCGAGGGCATGCGGGAGCGGCTCGTGGCCGCCGGGGTGGACCCCGAGGCGGTCGTCCTGTGCCCGAACGCGGTGGGGGAGACGTTCGTCGCCGAGCCGCCCACGCGCGAGGCCGCCCGCGCCGCGCTGGACTGGCCCCACCCCGCGGACGCGTTCGTCATGGGCACCGTCTCCAGCCTCGTGGACTACGAAGGCCTGGACACGCTGCTGCACGCGGCTGCGCTGCTGGCCCCGCGCCGGCCGGAGCTGCGCGTGCACATCGCCGGCGACGGCGTGGCCCGCCCGGGCCTCGTGGCGCTCGCCCGGCGGCTGGGCATCGAGGACCGCTGCTCCTTCCCGGGCCGCGTGGCGCGCTCCGAGGCGATCCTGCACCAGGCGGCCCTCGACGTCTTCACGGTGCCGCGGCGCGACCTGCCCGTGACCCGCTCCGTGACCCCCATGAAGACCGTGGAGGCCTCCGCCGTGGGCCGGCCCGTCGTGGCCTCGGACCTGCCCGCGCTCGCCGAGCTCGTCGAGGACGGCCGGACCGGCCTGCTCGTACCGGCCGAGGACCCCGCGGCGCTGGCGGAGGCGCTCGAGCGGCTCGCGGCCGACCCCGCCGAGCGGGAGCGGCTCGGGGCGGCGGGCCGGCAGTGGGCGCTGGCCACCCGCACCTGGGCGGGGAACGCGCGGCGCTATCGGGACCTGTACGCCCGGCTGGGCGTGAGCCCGCGCTGACCCGGGTCAGCGGTGGACGTCGCCGACCCCAAGGACGAGGTCCGCCAGGCGGGGGACCACGAGCTCCTCGGCGTAGGCGGCGACCACCGTGGCCCGGGCTTCGGCGGCGGCCGCGCGCCAGGCCCGCGCGTCGGCGGTGGCCGACCGGATCGAGCGGGCCAGCGCGTCGACGTCCGGGTGCAGCCAGTCGCGGGGGTAGAGCAGGTCCGCGCCCGCCCACGCGAGGGACCGGGGCAGGCAGCCGTGCACCGCGCCGTCCGGGAGGGTGAAGTGGAAGGACTCGAAGTCGGAGACCGAGAGCGCGACACCCACCCCGGCGTACCAGGCGCCCATGTCCAGGCCGTGCGGGTCCCAGCGGACGGCGCCGGCCAGCAGCGGGTCCTCACGGAGCCGGCGCAGCTGCTCGCCGTAGTACGCGGCGGCCGCGGGCCGGTCGGCCATCCAGCCCACCGCGTCCGGGCGGTGGCCGCGGATGCGCAGGGTGAACCGCGGCTCGTCGCGGCGCAGCGCGGCGAGCAGGTCCAGCGCCCGGTGCAGGCCCTTGCGCTCAGGCAGCACGCCGACCAGGCCCAGCACGAAGCGGCGGTCGCCCCCGCCCTCGGGGAGGGCGTCGGACACCGCGACGGCGTTGGGCACCCAGTGGCTGCGCTCGGCGGGGAACCGGGTGTCCCGCAGCACCTGGGCCCGCACGTGCTCGGCCACGAAGAGCCACGCGTCCAGGGCGTCCTGGCGCACGCGGCGGGGGAACGGTGTGCCGGCCTCCTGCAGGTGGAGCCGGCTCGTCAGCCGGACGGTCCACTCCGGGGCGTCGAGGTGCCGGGAGTACCAGGCCAGGTTGCCCAGGCTCCATTCGCAGTGCACGACGTCGGCCCAGTCGGCCAGCGCGCGGCTGCGCTCGGCGTCGTGGCGGGCGTGGCCGCGCCACTCGTCGATGCGCACCTCATGGCCCTGCTCGCGTAGGTGCCCCACGAGCGCGCCGGCGAACTTCAGGTCGTGGCCGGCGACGACGACGCGGCGCGGCTCGGCGCCCACGCGCACCCGGTCCGGCTGCGGTGCGGGGCCCGGTGCCGGCGCGGCGGGGTCGGCGGCGCGCGC
>NZ_JANQCJ010000207.1:0-2400 GCF_024723355.1 Micrococcus sp. HG099
GGGCCTGCGTGTCCGCGATCGCGGCGCGGGCGGCCTCGGCGGTGCCCACGCGGTGCGCGCGGGCGCGCTCGGCCCCCAGCGCCGAGCCCGGGATCGCCTCGAGGATCCCGCGCGCCCAGGCGCGGTTGCCGGGCAGCGAGGGGTCGGTGTCCGGGGTGTTGGCGAACCCGTCCACGGGGGCCGGCCGTACGCCGTCCTCCCCGCGCGAGCGGTCCTGGCCGCGGGAGGGGCGGGGCACCTCGGCGTCCAGGTGGGCCAGCGAGGCGCGGAAGCGCTCCTCCTCGCGGGCGAACAGGGCCTCGTCCGCGTCCAGGTCGAAGACCGCGGACATGAAGTTCTCCGGGGAGGCGCCCTCCTCGAGGCGGCGCACGAGGTAGGAGATGGCCACGTCGAACTCCTCGGGCCGCACCACCGGGGTGTAGAGCAGCAGCGAGCCGACGTCCGCCTTCACGGCGGCGGCCTGGCCGGTGGCCATGCCCAGCAGCATCTCGAACTCCACCTGCTCCGGGCCGAGGCCGCGGCGGTCCATGAGGCGGTGGGCCAGGGCGACGTCGAAGAGGTTGTGCCCGGCCACGCCGATGCGCACGTGGCGCAGGTGCTCCGGGGTGAGCGCGTAGTTCAGGACTCGCTTGTAGTTGGTGTCCGCCTCCTGCTTGGAGGCCACGGTGGCCACCGGCCAGCCCATGAGGGAGGCCTGCATCTGCTCCATGGGCAGGTTGGCGCCCTTGACCACGCGCACCTTCACGGGGGCCCCGCCGGCGGCCACGCGACGGGCCGCCCACTCCTGCAGGCGCACCATGGCCGCGAGCGCGTCCGGCAGGTAGGCCTGCAGCACGATCCCGGCCTCGTAGTCGCGCAGCCCGGGCTGCTCGAGCAGGCCGGTGAACACGTTCAGGGTGAGGTCGAGGTCGTGGTACTCCTCCATGTCCAGGTTGATGAAGGTGCCGTTGTCCCGGGCCAGCTCGTAGAGCGGCGTGAGGCGCTCGGCTATGTCCGCGACGGCCTCGTCGAACGCGTAGGGGGCGTGCGGGGCGGTGGCGGCGGAGACCTTCACGGACACGTAGTCCACGTCCTTGCGGCGGATGAGCCCGGCGATGCCCTCGAGGCGGCGGTCGGCCTCGCCCTTGCCGAGGATGGCCTCGCCGAGCAGGTTCACGTTCAACCGGGTGCGCTCGTCGCGCAGGGCGGCGATGGCCTCGCCGAGCTGCCGGTCGCGCGCGTCGACGATCAGGTGGGAGACCATCCGGCGCAGCACGCGCCGGGCCACCGGCACGGCGACGCGCGGCACGAGCGGGGCCGCGCGGCCGCCGACGCCGAACACGGCGCGCAGGGCCGGGGGCAGGAAACCGGGGGCCTGCTGGGCGAGCTCGCGCAGGGCGCGGGCGGCGATGGCCGGGTCCTCCGGCCGCACCACGTGGTCCACGAAGCGGACGATGAAGTCCAGGCCGCCCGGCTCCTTCAGGGCGCCGGCCAGCTGCTGGGCGGCGAAGTCGGCCTGGTGGCCGCGCGCGTCGGCGAGCCAGCGGCGGACCTGCGCGACGGCGTCGTCGGCCAGGTGCTGGAGGTCGGCGGGGTCGGGGATGCCGCCGGTGGCGGTGAGGACGCGGTCGAGGTCGTCGTGGTCCTGCGCGGAGAACGTGGGGGTCATGGGCGCACTCTGCACGTGAGCCGCGTCACCGGTCAAACCGGCCCCGGTCAGCGCCCCCAGGAGTGCGGCAGCGGGGTGCGCGCCGAGGGCAGGGCGACCTGCTCGCGCCAGTCGTGCAGCCAGCCCGGCAGCTCGGGCTCGGCGGCCGGATCGTGGCCCAGCTCGACGGCGAGGGCGCGCACCTCGTCGTTGCCCACGGGGGTGCCGTCGCGGCCGCGCAGCCGGGTGCAGACGTACCCGCGCACGGCCACGTCCCCGGCCACCACCACGCGCTGCTCGAACCAGACGGCGCGCTCGTCGAGGCCGATGATCCGGGTCTCCAGGGTGAACGCGGTGCCCAGGGTGACGGAGCGGCGGAAGGCGATCTGCTCGGCCTGCACCACGGGCAGCCAGCCGCGCCGGCGGACGGCCCGCATGACGCCGGAGCGGGCCATGAGGTCGAAGCGGCCGAGGTCGAACAGGCCGAAGTACTGGCCGTTGTTCACGTGCCCGGCGATGTCCACGTCCGTGGGCAGGGCCCGCATCGGCAGGGACGCGGAGTCCCAGATCGACAGGGGCGGGCGGCGGCGGGCGCGGGCGAGCACCCAGAGGGTGCGTGGGATCAGATGCATGTCCCCACCCTGCCAGAGCGGCCCGGTCCGGGGCCGCCGCACCCCCCTGCCGCGCCGCGAGGCGGCCTATGCTCGGCAGGGAGGACGCGTCCCGCGCGCGTCCGAGCATCACGCCCCATGCAGCACGCCTCACGCCCCCGG
>NZ_JANQCJ010000208.1:0-2367 GCF_024723355.1 Micrococcus sp. HG099
CGGGCGCCTCCGGTGGTCAGCAGGAGCCGCCCCCGGGCCCGGCCGGCCCCCCCGCCCCGCCGCCGCGGCCCCGCTGGCCACCGCCGACGCCGCGGACCCCAACGCCGACGGCTACGACTCCTTCATCGTCACCTACAAGGAGACCGCGCAG
Source organism: Micrococcus sp. HG099 (assembly GCF_024723355.1). NCBI lineage: Bacteria > Bacillati > Actinomycetota > Actinomycetes > Micrococcales > Micrococcaceae > Micrococcus > Micrococcus sp. HG099. Next base: position 152 of record NZ_JANQCJ010000208.1, read on the forward strand.
AACTCCAACGGCAAGGGCCGCGCCCTGGCCTGGGGCAAGGCCGCCAAGGCCGCCGGCGTCTCGGTGAAGGAGCTGCGCGAGACCGCCCTCGGCTCCCACGTGGTCCAGGCCGACCGCAAGCTGGACCAGTCCGAGTCCGCCCGGTTCATGGCCGACCTCAAGGCCTCCGGCGCCGTCGAGGACGTCGAGCCCAACGCCATCATGACCGCCACCGGGCTGAGCCCGGTGGACGCCCTCTACTCCCAGCAGTGGGGCTTCACCGGCACCAACGGCATGCGCGTGCCCGGCGCCTGGGACTACAACACCGGCTCCGGCGTCACCGTGGCCGTGCTCGACACGGGCATCACCTCCCACCCCGACCTCGACCGCAACGTCGTGGCCGGCTACGACTTCATCTCCAGCTCCGCCGCGGCGCGCGACGGCAACGGCCGCGACTCCAACCCGCGCGACGAGGGCGACTGGTACGCCGCCGGTGAGTGCGGTGCCTCGCAGCCCGGCGACTCCTCCTGGCACGGCACCCACGTGGCCGGCACCGTGGCCGCCGTGACGGACACCCAGGGCGTGGTGGGCGTGGCCCCGAACGCCAAGATCCAGCCCGTCCGCGTCCTCGGCAAGTGCGGCGGCTCGCTGGCCGACATCGCCGACGCCATCGTCTGGGCCTCGGGCGGCAGCGTCACCGGCGTGCCCGCGAACGCCAACCCGGCGGACGTGATCAACATGTCCCTCGGCGGCTCCGGCACCTGCGGCACCACCTACCAGAACGCGATCAACGCCGCCGTGAACCGCGGCGTTCCCGTGGTCGTCGCCGCCGGCAACGAGAACCAGCCGGCCGCCAACGCCCGCCCGGCCAACTGCTCCAACGTCATCACCGTGGCCGCCTCCACCAGCCAGGGCGCCCGCTCCTCGTTCTCCAACTACGGCTCCGCCGTGGACGTGACCGCCCCCGGCAGCAGCATCATCTCCACCATCAACAGGGGCCTGACCACGCCGACCACGGCCGGCCACGCCTCCTACAACGGCACCTCCATGGCGACCCCGCACGTCGCGGGCCTGACCGCCCTGATGCTCGCCCAGCAGCCGGGCATCACCCCGGCCCAGGTGGAGTCCACCCTGAAGTCCACCGCGCGTTCCATGCCCGTCGCCTGCTCCGCGGGCTGCGGCGCCGGCCTCGTGGACGCCACCCGCGCCGTCGCGGCGCTGGGCGGCGGGACCACCACCCCGACCCCGGAGGAGCCGACCCCGACCGGCGTCATCGTGAACGGCGGCTTCGAGTCCGGCGCCACCGGCTGGACCGGCACCCCCTCGGACTTCGTGGGCAACGCCGCCGGCTACGCCCGCTCGGGCTCCAACTACGGCGTGCTCAACGGCTACGGCCGCTCGAACACCGGCACCGTGGAGCAGCGCGTCACCGTCCCGGCCTCCGGCGCGAGCCTGAGCTACTGGCTGCAGGTCGGCTCGGACGAGACCACCACCCGCTCGCAGTACGACACCCTGGCCGTGCAGGTCGTTGACGGCTCCCGGACCACCACCGTGAAGTCGCACTCCAACCTCGAGAAGGGCACCTCCTACGCCCAGCACACCGTGGACCTGTCCGCCTACAAGGGCAAGACCGTGACCCTGCGGTTCCGCGGCGTGGAGGACTACTCCAACTCGACCGTGTTCCGCATCGACGACGTGGCCGTCACCGCCAAGTGACGTCCTGTGCGGGCCGATGAGGTGCGGCCCGCACCCGGCGCCCGTCCCCACCATCCGCGGGGGCGGGCGCCGCCGTGCGCCCGGCCGGGGCCGCCGTCCCCGGGGCACGGGCCGGCCCCGGGCGGCCGACTTGCCCCGCGCCGGGGGAGGGGGGTAGTATCCATCGAGTTGCCCGGGCGGAAGCGCCGCGGAGCACGAGGATCTTTAGCTCAGTTGGTTAGAGCGTTCGCTTCACACGCGAGAGGTCGCTGGTTCGAGTCCAGTAAGATCCACCCAGCGGGGCCCTCCTTCGGGAGGGCCCTTTCTCATCCCCGCACCGCACACGGAGAGGACACGGTGAGCCGCATGGAACCGGAGGGCACCCACGAGCCGGAGCGGTTCGACCCGCGGGTCGCCGAGCCCCCCGCCGTCCCCGCCCTCATCCCGGTGCTGCGCCCCGCCTCGGCGGACCACGACACCGCGCCGCAGGACCCGGCTGCCGCCGAGGACGCCCGGCCGCACCCCGCCGAGGACGCACACCC
>NZ_JANQCJ010000209.1:0-2292 GCF_024723355.1 Micrococcus sp. HG099
GGCGGGAGGATCCCGGGCAGGCGCTCCGCGAGCATGGTCTTGCCCGCCCCGGGCGCCCCGCGCAGCAGCAGGTGGTGGGCGCCGGCGGCGGCCACCTCGAGGGCGAACCGGGCCTCGGCCTGGCCCGCGACCTCCGCCAGGTCCGGCGCGCCCGGCCCCGCACCGGGGGCGCCGTCGTCGTCGGCGGGGCGGACGGGACGCCGCTGCGGCGCCTCCCCCTCCGGCTCCCCGCCGAAGGCGAGGATGACGTCGTGCAGGTGGGCGAAGCCGCGGACCTCCGCCCCCGGCACCAGCAGGGCCTCGGCCTCCGCGTCCTCGGCGACCACCACCTCGGAGCAGCCGGCGTCCACGGCCGCCATCACCATGGCCACGGTCTCGGGCGAGCGGTGCAGGGCCCCGTCCAGGCCGAGCTCGGCCAGGAACACCGGCCCCTCGACGCCGCGCACGCGCCCGTCCGCGGCGTACGCCGCGAGGACGATCGCCAGATCATGCCCGGCGCCCCGCTTGTGCACCCCTGCCGGGAGCAGGTTGACGGTGAGGTGCCGCCGGGTCAGCGGCAGCCCGGCGTTGCGGGCGGCGGAGCGGATGCGGTCCCGGCTCTCCTGCAGCGCCTGGTCCGGCAGGCCCAGCAGGGTGAAGCCGGGCAGGGACTGGGCGATGTCCGCCTCCACGTGGACGACCTCGCCGCGCAGCCCAGAGAGGCTGATGGAGCGCGTGCGGCCGATCCCGCTCACGGCCGCACGTCCTGAAGCAGGTCGAAGCGGATCCCGCCCGTGCGCGGCACCAGGACGGCGACGGCGTCCACCCGCCATCGCTCCGCCCGGCTGCCCTCGCCGTGGGCCCGCACCCAGGCGGCGGTGAGGCGGTGCAGGCGCATCAGCTTGCGCCGGTCGATCGACTCCAGCGGGTCCCCGAACGCCAGGCCGGAACGGGTCTTCACCTCGACCCCCACCCACCAGCCGGCGTGGTGGGCCACCAGGTCCAGCTCGCCGGCCTCGCCCCGCCAGTTGCGGTCCGCGATCACGTAGCCGCGGTCCGCGAGCCAGCGCGCCGCCGCGTCCTCCCCGAACCGGCCCAGCGCCGTGTGCGCGCGGCTGCTCCGCCCTCCTCCGGGCGAGTCCGCCCCGACCTTCTCCGCGGTCCCCGTCATCTCGACCACCTCCTGGGCTCCAGGGTGGCCGGAGGGCTCCCGGCGGCGGGGCGGACGGGCCCGGATGTGAGGAGGCGGGCGCCTGTGCAGGAGTCGTCGTCGCGCGGGCGGCGGCCCCCGCTTCAGGCGCCCGCATCAGGCCCCGCCTCAGGCGGCGCTCAGCCCGGCAGCTGCCCGTCCGGCGGGACCTGCAGCTCGTCCCGGGGCAGCTCCTCGATGTTCACGTCCTTGAAGGTGAGCACCTTGACGCGCTTGATGAAGCGCTGCGTGCGGTAGACGTCCCATACCCAGGCGTCCTCGAGGAGGATCTCGAAGAACACGTCCCCGTCCGACTGGCGGGGCGTCAGGCGCACGTCGTTGGCCAGGTAGAAGCGTCGCTCGGTCTCCACCACGTACCGGAACAGGCCCACCACGTCCCGGTACTCCCGGTACAGCAGCAGCTCGGCCTCGGCCTCGAAGTCCTCGACGTCGTCCGCGCTCATGGCTTGCCTCCTCGGTGCTCGGGGCGCGCCGGCGAGGGGCCGGCACGCGCGCCCTCCATCCTCTCCCGTCCGGGGCCCGCGCGTCGAACGCGCGCCCCACGCGTCCTCTCCCGGGCCACCCGGCGATGCCCCGCCGGCCTCAGTCGAACAGCGTCGGCGGCTCGTCCGCGGGCGCGGCGGGCAGGCCCAGGCTCCAGCTGCGGCGGTGGTGCTCCCCCGCCCCGTGGTCGAGGATCGCGGCCCGGTGGGCGGCAGCCCCGTACCCCTTGTTCCCGGCCCAGCCGTAGGCCGGGTGGTCCGCGTGGAGGGCGATCATGGTGTCGTCCCGGGCCACCTTCGCGGCGATCGACGCCGCGGCCACGGTGGCGCACCGGTCCTCGGCCTTCACCAGCATGGTGGGCACGGGGGGCACCGGTCGTGGGGCCGGCGCCGGTCCGGCGTCCGGGTCGGAGCGGGTCAGCCAGTCGTCCCTGCCGTCCAGCACGAGGGCCACCGGCTCCTGGCCGGCCGCGGCGCACACCGCGGCCCACGCGCGTCGCCCGGCCAGCCCCAGGGCGGCCGAGATGCCCAGCGCGTCGATCTCGGCGGGGCTCGCCTCGCCCAGGGCCCGTCTCCTATACACATCCGACGCTGGCGCCCACCCTCCGGCGGGCGGATACG